>JALTMR010000047.1 GCA_027001525.1 Gammaproteobacteria bacterium | reverse complement strand
TAATTAAAGTTAAATGTTACGCCGTGGCCACACTCATCTTCTTGCGTGGTCGACCGGGTTTTCGCCTGGTTTTTTCTTCCTCCAACGCCGCCCCGCCTTTCAATGATTCCGGGATCAAATCAGCGTGCTCACGCAAACGATAAGAGTTGCCGGCAATCTCCACCACCACCGCATGATGCAATAAGCGGTCGAGCAAAGCTGCAGCCACCACGTTATCCCCAAAAATTTCCCCCCAGTCTTTAAATCCCCGATTGGAGGTGAGAATGGTGGCGCCTTTTTCATAACGGGCATTGACCAGCTGAAAGAGCAAATTCGCACCGCCTTTTTCGATCGGTAGATAGCCGACTTCGTCGACGATGAGCAAAGCCACACGATTGATGTAGCGCAGGCGATTCGTCAAGGTACCGGCCCGCTCGGCCTGGGTCAGGGTGGTGACCAGCTCCGCCAGCGTGGTGAAATAGACACTCTTTCTGGCCTTCACCGCGGTCACCCCCAGGGCCACCGCCAGATGACTCTTGCCGACACCCGGCGGTCCCAGCAAATGGACGGTTTGATGCCGTTCGATAAAGCTCAACTCTGCCAGGGTCAAAATCCGGTTCCGATCCAGAGACGGCTGGAAACTAAAATCAAACGCTTCCAACGTCTTGATGTTGGTCAGCCTTGAGGTCATCAATTGCGCACGGATCCGACGGGTCTCGCGTAAGGTACTTTCCTCCGCCAGCAAGGTATCGAGCGCTTCCAGTGTGGAGAGTTCATCACGTTCGACCCGGCCCAGGATGTCATCCAGTACTTCCAGCGCCGACGGCATCTTCAGATCGACCAGGTGTTGTTTCACCCGGTCCAGGGTGCTGAGCATGTTCATGTACACACCTGTGCGGCCTTGGCCTGGCCGATACGTTGGTATACCGCCAGTGGACGTTCTGTGACGCGCTCTCCCGGCCGGGTGATCAGCGACGATGTCTCCGCAGTCTCGGGTGGGCGTGGGGTGTTCCGCGCCCGTCGATGGCCTGGCAAGACGCTTCGTTGTCCGCGGCCGGTCAGCAGGGTATGTTGCGCCAGCAGCCGACCCTGCTCGTAGATGCACAAGGTGGTGGCAGAGCGTTGCACTTCAACACGGCGTTGTTGTGTGGTATCGGGGACGGAATACAAATTACCGCTCACCGACACCATACCTTCATGACTGATCCGTCGCTCCAGGCTTAAGATGTCAGTAAACTCACCAGCGGGGAGTGGACGCAAGGTAAGACGTTCTTCTTCGAAGGCCTCCTGGATCACCCGTCCGCTCGTGCCGTGCACCCGCGGATGGGCGATGTCAGCGCGCCAGCGGTCAAATTGCTGGTTTGAATCTTCCATGTCCTCGAACTCAGCGCCAAGGAAAAAGTCCTGACGTACGTAGCGAAATGGTCGCTCGACTTTGCCTTTCGTTTTCGCCCGGTAAGGCCGGCACGCTTTGGGACGAAAGCCATAATGGGCGGCCATCGCCAGCAGCGTTGGATGGTAGATGATCTCACCCGGTTCGGGTTCCCCCAGTACCGCCGTTTTCATCCGGTCATAGAGGAGTTGTTGCGGGACCCCGCCATATTCAGCAAAGGCCTCAATGTGACAACGGACCACCACGTCCAGGGTCTGACGCCAGACGAAACGGCCAAAGAGATAGCGCGAGTGACCGAGTACCATGGAAAACAGCCAAACGATGCGGGTGAGCTGTGGTGCACAACGGAAATTGACTTTGAACTGGGCAAAATCAACCTGTGCCTGTTGCCCGGGAGGGGTTTCAAAGCGGTGTTCAAAACCCGTTTGCTGGGGTGGACGAACATCACGCAGGTAATCGGTCAGTGTCGTGTAACCGCCGCTGTAGCCCTGTTGCCGGATCTCACGCAACAAGCGCCGGGCGGATAAGCCTGGATACAGCCCGATGCGGTTCTTCAAATAACCGC
>JALTMR010000046.1 GCA_027001525.1 Gammaproteobacteria bacterium | reverse complement strand
ACATATTCACGACACGATTCGCGTTGAACTGGATGAGAGCGGCGACGAAAAGGGTGGTGAGCAGCAGCGTGATGAGAACCACAAACACGACCACACTCATCACCCCGAGGAAAAAAACCGGAGCTGATTTTCACCGATCAGCCGCTTGCCGGCTCAATAACACGCCGTAAAAAGTTCACCCTGGCGGGACGCAGGACCAAACTGATATAAAGTGGCCTCGCCTTTTTGTCTCTAATGCCTCGCCGGGGTCTCAATGTCCAGCCATAAAATCACCATCACGGGCGCGAGCCACAACAATCTTCGCCACCTCAACCTGGAACTCAATCTCAACGAATTGATTGTGATCACCGGGGTCAGTGGGTCGGGTAAATCGTCGTTGGCGTTTGACACCATCTACGCCGAAGGGCAGCGCCGTTATGTGGAGACGTTCTCGCCCTACGCGCGCCAGTTTCTCGACCGCATGGACAAGCCGGCGGTGGAGCGCATTGAGGGCATCCCCCCGGCCATCGCCATCGATCAGACCAATCCGGTGCGCACCTCGCGCTCCACCGTGGGCACCATGACGGAGCTGAACGATCACATCAAACTGCTTTTCGCCCGCGCAGCCACCCTCTATTGTCGTGGTTGTGGCGAGGTGGTGAAGCGCGATACCGCGGAGAGTGTTTGTGCCCAGTTGCTGGCTCAGGCCAGGGCCAGGCAGGTGGCTCTGTTTACCTTTGCGGTGCCTGTGCCGGACAATTTCTCCGTTGCCGAGATCAAAACCTTTCTGGCCAAACAGGGCTATAGCCGTTTTCACACCGAGTCTGAAACGCTGCTGGAGGTGATTCAGGACCGCGTCCGCCTGGCTGAGACACATCGTGACCGTATCGTTGAGGCGGTGGAGATGGCGCTCAAGCACGGTCGCGGCAGAGTCACTGTTTATCCGCTTGATGAGCAGCGCCAGACGGGAAAAGCGTGGCGTTTTTCCGCTGATCTGCATTGCGCCGCCTGCGACCTCCACTATCAGGAGCCCGTCCCCAACCTCTTCTCGTTCAACTCGCCCATTGGGGCCTGTGAGACCTGTCGCGGCTTTGGCCGCACCATGGGCATCGATTACAACCTGGTGATTCCTGACGAGGGCAAGAGCCTGGCCGAGGGGGCCATCAAGCCGTGGCAGACCGCCAGTTACAAGACGTGCCAGGATGAGCTGATCGCCTTCGCCCGTCAGCGCCGCATTCCCATCAACAAGCCGTGGTCGCAGTTGAGTGATGAGCATAAAGCGTGGGTGATTGAGGGGGAGGGCGATTTTGATGAGGGCGTCTGGTACGGCGTGCAGCGCTTTTTTGATTGGCTGGAGACCAAGGGGTACAAGATGCACATTCGCGTCCTGCTCTCCAAATATCGCTCCTACAATCCGTGTCCCGCCTGCCACGGTGCGCGGCTAAAGCCGGAGGCACTGAACTGGCGTTTGGCCGCTGAGGGGGGAGGGGACGCAGCAAACCTGACGGTGCACGAAGTGATGCTGTTGCCGTTGGACAAGTGCCAGCACTTTTTCGAAAACATCGCCCTGCCTGCGCCGCTGGATGAGGCCGCTGACCTGCTGCTGGGCGAGATTCGTTCCCGCTTTCGTTACCTGGTCAACGTTGGCCTGGGCTACCTGACGCTGGACCGCCAGTCCCGCACACTCAGTGGGGGCGAAGTCCAGCGCATCAACCTAACCACCGCGCTGGGCACCTCGCTGGTGAACACCCTTTTTGTTCTGGATGAGCCGAGCATCGGCCTCCATTCGCGTGATATGCAGCGGGTCATCGGCATCATGCGGCGGCTGCGTGATGCCGGCAATTCGCTGATTGTGGTGGAACACGATCCCGAGGTGATGCTGGCGGCAGATCGTATTCTCGACATGGGCCCCGGGCCGGGGGAGCGTGGCGGGGAGGTGGTCTTCTCCGGCACGCTCCCCC
>JALTMR010000045.1 GCA_027001525.1 Gammaproteobacteria bacterium | reverse complement strand
GTTGCCCTTGGCAGTGACAGCCCGGCCATCGACCGAGGCAATCCCAATGGTTGTCTGGATCAGCAGCAGATTGCGATCGCCGCCGATCTTGCCGGTAATAATCGCACGCTGGATGGTGATCTGGATGGCGTGGCCCGGTGTGATATCGGTGCTTTTGAAGCCGCTCCCCGCGCCGTGCCGGTGACGCCGCCGGCACCAGACCCCGATCCCGGCGCGGGTCCCGTTAATACCGCTGCCGCCTCGTCCGGTGGTGGTGGCGCGCTGGCCAGCTGGGGGCTGGTGCTGTTGTGGGCGTGGCGGCGTCTGCTGCTGCGTTAACTGCTCGTTGCATCGCCCGGCGCGGGCGGCGACAATGTTGCTTGTCGCACAGATAAGTTGAGTCGCCCATGTCATCCCCCGATCTACACCACCTGAAACAGCGTTTGCGCCGCTTTGCCGCCGAGCGTGACTGGGAGCAGTTCCACTCCCCCAAAAACCTGGCCATGGCGCTGGTGGTTGAGGCGGCGGAGCTGGTGGAACACTTTCAGTGGCTGACCGAGGCCCAGAGCGAGCAGCTGCCCGCAGACAAACGCAAGGCGGTGGCCCACGAACTGGCGGATATTCAGGTCTATCTGGTTCGCATGGCGGATCGGCTCGATATCGATCTGGCCAGTGCCATCGATGAAAAGCTCAAGCTGAATGGTGAAAAATACCCCGCTGACAAGGTGCGAGGCAGCGCCCGCAAATACACCGAATACGAATAACTCCGCCCTGTGTCCGACTCTTCCTGTTTCATCCCTCTCTTTCCCGAGCCCTGCCGGGCCCAGCTGCCGGATCAGTTTCCCAGCCCTTTCAACAATCGGCCGCACCCGCTGGCGCAGCAGGCAGGGGATAAGTTGCAGGCGTGGTTGAGCCGCCACGGGGCCGGTTTGCACGATTTCGATGCCCCGGAGGGCGGCAAAATGTTTGGCGTGCTGGTGGTGCGTGATGAGGCGGGGCGCATCGGTTACCTGCGGGGGTTCTCCGGCATGTTGGGCGGTGAGTGGCTGGTGAAAGGGTTTGTACCGCCGGTTTTCGATTCCGGGGCCCGGCAAACATTTTGGCCCGCAGGTGAGGCGCAGCTGGTGGCTTACCGCGCCGAGATCGAGGGGTTGGCACAGAGCCCGGCGCGCCAGGCCCTGCTCGTCGAGATGGCTCGTATGCAGCGGCAGCAGGACGCGGAGGGCGTGGCGCTGAAGGCGCGGCATAAAGCGCGCAAAGGCTCACGCCACCGGCAGCGGGCCAGGGGTGCCGAAACGGCGGCCGAGGTGCGGGCACTGCTGGCCCGGCTGGCGTTGGAGAGCCAGAACGACAAGCGGGAGCTGCGTCGCTGGCGGGCCCAGTGGCAGAGTAAAACGGCTGCCCTGCAGGCGCAGCTGGCGGAGATCGAGACGCAGATCAGCGCCTTGAAAACGGCTCGGGCCAAACGTTCAAAGCAGCTCCACCAGCAGCTTTTTGCCACCTACGTGTTGACCAACAGGTTGGCAGAGCAGCGGGAGATCAGCGCTTTTTTTGAGCAGCAGCACCCGCCCGGCGGAGCCGGTGATTGTGCCGGGCCAAAGCTGATCCACTACGCTCTGCGGCACGGCCTAACACCGTTGGCGCTGGCAGAGTTCTGGTGGGGTGCCGCGCCCAAACAGGGGGTGCGGCAGCATGGCCGTTACTACCCCGCCTGCCGGGGCAAGTGCCGCCCCATTTTGCCCTTTATGCTGCGCGGGCTTGAGGTGCAGCCAGCGCCGGCGCTGGGTGAGGGGGTCGATGCCAGTGCGCCCGCCGTGGTTTACGAAGACGAACACCTTGTTGTCGTCAACAAACCCCACGGTCTGCTCTCCGTGCCGGGCCGGGAGGTCACGGATTCTGTGTTGCGACGAATGCAGCAGCGTTACCCCGATGCCAGCGGCCCACTCCTGGTGCATCGGCTGGAC
>JALTMR010000044.1 GCA_027001525.1 Gammaproteobacteria bacterium | reverse complement strand
GCTCTACGCCCAGATTCTGCACGGTGCCCCCTACGATGTGCTGCTGGCGGCAGACAGGCGTTACCCCCAGCGTCTGGCGGAGGCCGGCAAGGTTGTGGCCGGCAGTCGCTTTGTCTACGCCACGGGGCAGTTGGTGTTGTGGTCGGCTGACGCACAGCGGCCGGTGGGGGAGCAGGTGTTACGCCAGTTGAAGGGGCGTCTGGCACTGGCCAATCCGCGCACCGCTCCCTACGGTATGGCGGCGCAGGAGGTGTTGACGCGGCTGGGGGTGGGGCCTCAGCTGGTTTTGGTCCAGGGAGAGAGTGTGGCGCAGGCATTTCAGTTTACCGCCTCGGCCAATGTGGACTATGGTCTGGTCGCCTTGAGTCAGGTGCTGAGCCCGCGCAACCGGGCCAACCGGCAGCGCTACTGGCCGGTGCCGTCGTCGTTCCACTCCCCGCTGGCGCAGGAGGCTGCGCTGCTGCTGCGGGGGGAGGGCAATGCGGCAGCCCGGCGTTTTCTCTCCTTTCTGAACAGCCCGGCCGCGCGGCAGGTGATTCGCGCCAATGGCTATACCACTGAGCAGGCCAATGGAACTTGATCTCACACCAGTCTGGTTAACGCTCAAACTGGCGGCGGTGACGACGGTGATTTTGCTGATTGTCAGTACCCCCCTGTCCTGGTGGCTGGCTCATACACAAAAGCGCTGGAGTGCTGTGGTGGAGGCGATAGTTGCGCTGCCGCTGGTGTTGCCGCCGACGGTGCTGGGCTTCTACCTGCTGTTGGCGCTGGGGAGCAACGGCGTGCTGGGGGCATCGTGGCAGGCGCTCACCGGGGCATCGCTGGTCTTTACCTTCAGCGGGCTAGTGATCGCCTCGGTGCTCTATTCGCTGCCTTTTGTGGTGCAGCCGCTGCAAAATGCCTTTACCGCTGTAGGGCGCGCACCGCTGGAGGCGGCCTGGTGTCTGCGTGCCTCACCGCTGGATGCTTTTTTCCGCGTGATCGTGCCGCTGACCCGGCGTGGCTACATTACCGCCGCTGTGCTTGGCTTTACCCACACGATGGGGGAGTTCGGTGTTGTGCTCATGGTGGGGGGCAGCATTCCCGGCGAGACCCAGGTGCTCTCCATCGCCATCTACGAACATGTGGAAGTGCTGGACTACACCACTGCCCACTACCTCTCCGCCGGACTGCTGCTCTTTACCTTTGTGGTGCTGCTGATGGTTTACGGCTTCAATCGCAGGTTTCCGGCTCATGGCCACTAGCGGCGTGACGGCGGAGGGGGGGCGCCTTCAGGCGCGCTTTCAGGTGACGTTTGAGGCTTTTTCGCTCGATGTGGATCTCGATCTGCCGGCCCAGGGCATCACTGCACTGTTCGGGCCCTCGGGGTCGGGTAAATCCACGGTTTTGCGTTGCCTGGCGGGGCTGGAGCGCAGCGGCAGCGGCGTGATGCAGTTGGGGGACCGCGTCTGGCAGGATGAGCGGCGCGGCCTCTTCGTCCCCCCCCACCGGCGTTCGCTGGGGTATGTGTTTCAGGAGCCGCGCCTGTTTCCCCACCTGACGGTGGCGGGTAATCTCGACTTTGGCTATCGGCGCACGCCGCTGGCCGAACGACGTCTGGGGTGGGATCAGGTCATCGAACTGCTCGACCTTCACCACCTGCTGGCGCGCCGCCCGGCCCGCTTGTCGCTGGGGGAGCAGCAGCGCGTCGCCATCGGCCGGGCCCTGCTGGCCAGCCCCGACGTGTTGTTGATGGATGAGCCGCTGGCGTCGCTGGATCTGCAACGCAAGCGCGAGGTGCTGCCCTTTATCCGCAAGCTTCACGATGAGCTGGATATACCGGTGATCTACGTTAGCCATTCGCTGACGGAGATACTTCAGATTACCGATACCCTGGTGCTGATGCGCGACGGCCGCAGTGTGGCGACGGGTTCGCTGCATACGCTGTGTGGTGAGATGGGGCTGAGCGATTACCTGGGGGAGATGGCTGGCGCGGTGATCGAAACCCGTATTGTCGGCCACGATGAGGCATTCGGATTAAGCACCTTGCGGTTTGCCGGCGGTGAACTCCTCGTTCCGCAGCAGACGGCAGCCGTGGGGGAGGCGCTGCGGGTGCATGTGCTGGCAAAAAATGTCGGTATCGCGCTGGCCAGGCCCGATGTGGCCACCAGTTTTCTCAACGTCTTGCCGGCCACTGTGGCCGCCATTGAAGCGCCCCAGCCGGGTCGTCATACGGTTCAGGTCAAACTCGATATCGGCGTACCCCTGCTGGCCAGCATCAGCCGCAAATCGCTTCACACGCTACAGCTGCGGCCGGGCCAGTCGCTCTACGCTTTGATCAAGGCCGTTTCGTTGGCGCAGGAGGTGGGGTATGAACAGACACATTGAAGAGATCGTGCTGCAATCCACCGGCGCGACGGCCATGACCTCACGGCAGTTGATCCAGACACTCTGGAGCGGCTACGGCGAGATCGTAAAGGTGGGGCTGGCGGGCAGCGAGTGGGCGACGGCGGTGCTGAAATACATCGTCCTGCCTGAGCAGAGCGACCATCCGCGAGGCTGGAACAGTGATCGCTCACATGCCCGCAAGGTCCGCTCCTACGAGGTGGAGATGCACTGGTACCGCCACTGGAGCCGGCATTGTGATGCCACCTGCCGGGTGCCGGCCTGTTATGCCGCCAGTTCGGACGCTCATGAGGATGTCATTGTGCTGGAAGATCTCGATGCGGCGGGATTTTCGCTGCGCATGTCTGATCTGGATAAGCGCCAGGTCAAGGCCTGTCTCAACTGGCTGGCTGCCTTTCACGCCACCTTTTTGGGGGTCGTGCCCGAGGGGTTGTGGCCCACGGGCACCTATTGGCATCTGGCCACACGCCCCGACGAGCTGGCAGCGATGAGCGACACGGCCCTGCAAGAGGCTGCGCCGCGCATCGATAAACTGCTCAGTGACTGCCCCTACCAGACCCTGGTACATGGCGACGCCAAAGTGGCCAACTTCTGCTTTTCCAGCGATGGCCGCCGTGTTGCCGCGGTGGATTTTCAATACGTCGGAGGAGGCTGCGGCATGAAAGACGTTGCCTATCTGCTCGGCAGTGGTCTCGATGAGCAGGCCTGTGAACGCTGGCAGTGTGAACTGCTGGATCACTACTTCAACGCCCTGAAGGATGCCCTGATGCGAAAGGGTCGGGTGGAGATTGCCTTTGACGACCTTGAGGCCTGCTGGCGAGCGCTCTACGGCGTGGCGTGGGCCGATTTTCACCGCTTTCTTCAGGGTTGGGCACCGACCCACACAAAAATCAACGGCTACAGCGAGCGCCTGGTGGCGGATGTGCTGCGCCAACTTCAACTGTCTTAACTGCGACAAAGGAACCCGTTTGAATAAAGAACATAGTAATCGCCTGTTCATCGCCCGTACTGCCGGTGTGGATGAGGTGGGGCGCGGCCCCCTGGCCGGGCCAGTGGTCACGGCGGCGGTGATTCTCGACCCCCATAACCCCATTGACGGGCTGATGGACTCCAAAGCGCTGAGTGAGCGTAAGCGGGAACGGCTATTCGATGAGATCAAGGCCAGGGCGGCAGCCTGGGCCATCGGCCGGGCTGAGGTGCACGAAATTGATGACCTCAACATCCTCCACGCCACCATGCTGGCCATGCAGCGGGCGGTGGCGGGGCTACCTCTGGAGCCGACGGAGGTACTGGTCGACGGCAATCGCTGCCCCGATTTGCCCTGTCCGGCGCGGGCCATCATCAAGGGCGATCAGACCGAACCGGCCATCTGCGCCGCCTCCATTTTGGCCAAAGTCACTCGTGACCGCGAGATGGTTGAGCTGGATGCCCAATACCCCGGCTACGGCCTGGCCCGGCACAAAGGCTATCCAACCAAAGTGCACATCGCAGCCCTGAACGAGCAGGGGATCAGCCCCATCCACCGCATGAGCTTTCGCCCCGTTCGGGAGGCGGCCGAGCAGCAGTCAGGTATCGCCAGCGACTGAATCTCTCTGACTCTTCCGTTCCTGCGCTCCCGTACAGGAACGGGAGATCGGTCCAACGCACCACCCCGCGTGCTACGTGCCAGCTGATAAAAAGGGCACCTCTATTAATTCATGAATGCGCATCTTAAACCCCAAATCCGCTCCATCGGCGTTGCAAATTTTGGCAATAGTCCCGCTATTGCCTGCAATTTGCGCCTGGATGTAACGAATTTGGGATTCAATCTGCCGCACCCAGAATTAATAGAGGTGCCCAAAAATCGGAATCGGACGCTCAACACTTCAACTCACTTGTCGATAACCGGGGGAGGATCAACCTGAGATCAGTGTTGCCGTGCGGCAGGAATGCATGTAGTGGAGAGGTGTTAATGAAACGGAATAGCTTGAAGACGTACGCAGTTGTGCTGCTGGTGGGCATGATTGTTATTACCACCGTGGTGGTGGGGGTGGTGTTTCAGTCCATTGAGCGGGCGGCAGACGACGGCGATGTCATCAATGCGGCCGGCCGACAGCGAATGCTCAGTCAGGCCATGGGTAAGTCCATTCTGGGCTATAACGCCGCTAAATCGAGCATTGAAAATACCAAGGGCAATGTGGCGGATGTTGATGCCTATATCACTCAGATGCGCGGTGCCTACACCCGGGCGGTGATCGGCCCGGCCAAGGCGTCAGATCTGAAAGTTTCGATGCACCCGGCAGATGAGCCCCGCGCCGCAGTGCCGTTTCCAGCTACCTTTGCGCGTATGGTGAATGAGAAATTTGCCGCCAAGGATGGCCTCTCTGTCGATATCATCTCCAACCATCCGATCAATCCAAATCAGTCCCTCAAGGATGCCACCGACGAAGAGGCCTATCGTTTTTTGTCGCAAAGCCCCAAGGCGATGTTTTTCCGTACAACCACTGAGGCGGGAGTGATGTATCTGCGCTTCTATACGGCGGATGTGGCGGTTGTGCAAGGCTGCGCTGACTGCCATACGAAGATGACGGGCAAGCCCTACAAAGTGGGCGATATGCTGGGGATCCGCCGCTTTTCCCTGTACTACTCGGACGACCCGGTCTCCGGTCAGGCGCGGCTGAACCCGAGCCTGGCGGAGTACGAAAGGGCTTCGCAGGTGTTCTCTCAAACCCTGGCCGCCTTTAAATCGGGGGGTGACTATCCAGCCGATTTAGCCATGACCAGAACGCACTATTTTGCCGGCAGCAAGGCACCCGATTTTCAGGCCAAAATTGCAGAGATTGAGCGCAGTTTCGAAAGGTTTCAGGCTGATGTCGCCGAGCTGGATCATGCCCGGGCCGGGACTCAGGCTCACTGGGATGCCCAGCAGCACATTCTCAGAGGCTCCAATGAACTAAGGGCATTGAGTGATGAGTTGACGACCATGTACGCCACACAAGCGCACGCCAATCAGGGCCGTATCCAGTGGGTCGTGTTCGTTCTGGCGCTCATTGTGGTGGCTGCATTTTTGGGGGTCTATCTCTTCTTGACCAAGGGCATTATCGGGCCGTTGCATAAGGCGGTGGCGCTGATCAATAACATGGCCGAGGGTGATTTGACCAAGCGCCTGGAGGTGCGCCGCCAGGACGAAGTGGGCCATCTAGCTCAAATGCTCAATGTCTCCATGAATGACATCGGCGGTTCGATTATCGCAATGAACTCATCGAGCCACGTACTGAAGGATCTCGCCACGGAGATGTCTGACGCCAGTCAACGCACGGGCGAAGGGGTAAAACGCCAGGTTGATGAAGTCCGGCAAGCGGCCACCGCAGTGACGGAGATGGGAGCAACGGTGCAGGAGATGGCCCAGAATACGGCGTTGGCCGCGCAATCGACCGAGCAGGCGAGAGATGCCGCTGTCAATGGCCAGCGAGTGGTCAGCAGTACCATTGACTCCATCAATTCGCTGGCTGATGAGGTGAAGGAGGCGGCGGAGGTCATTCGCCTGGTGGAAGAGGGCAGTGGTGACATCAACGCTATTCTCGACACCATTCGCAGCATCGCCGAACAGACCAATCTGCTGGCTCTTAACGCCGCCATTGAGGCCGCGCGGGCCGGTGAGCATGGCCGCGGTTTTTCCGTGGTGGCCGATGAGGTCCGTTCTCTGGCCAGTCGAACCCAGGAGGCAACGGGTGAGATTCAGGGCATGATCGAGACGCTTCAGCACCGCACTCACGAGGCGGTGGAGACGATGAATCGCGGTACCGAAACAGCAGAGAAGAGTGTTGCCCAGGCCGCTAACGCCAACGAAGCGCTGGTGGCGATTGTCGATGGCGTGGGAGAGATCAGTGAGATGAATCTTCAGATTGCCACTGCCGCGGAGGAGCTTTCCCAGGTGACGCAGGAGATTGATGCCAATATCGTTGCTGTCAATGAGGTCTCCAGCCAGACTGCCGAGCAGGCGGATCACTCCTACGAGGCGAGCTTGCGCATCTCCATGCTGTCGGCCGAGATCGGTTCGCTGATGAAGCGATTCAAAATCGATGAAGTGGCTGCCCGGGAAGGGCGTCATGTCTTGTTTCGGTGGTCGGAGGCACTGGATGTGGGCATAGACGAAGTCAACCGCCAGCACATGATTCTGATCAATATCATCAATGAACTTTATGACCTGATTCAGGCAGAGCGCAGCGGTAGCGCAGTGCGTCGGGTGTTAGATGGTCTGGTGGATTACACTGTGAACCACTTCGGCTATGAAGAGCATCTGTTGGAGAAATTTGCCTACCCTGATGTGGCGGAACACAAACAGAAGCATCAGGCGTTGATCGAAAAAGTAAGCGATTTTGTGCGGCGGGTGGATAGCGGCGAAGATGTCTCCCAGGAGCTGCTCGAATTTCTCGAGGCGTGGTTGAAGAAACATATCCAGGGGTCGGATAAGGATTACGCACAATTCCTCAATACCAAGGGAATGAATTAACCGGCAGTTTTGGGCGGTTTAGCACTCAGGGGGCAGGCATGAGTCTGCCCCTTCTCTTTGTCTGATTTGGTATCGCTGTCTGCCCGACTCCGGGTTAGAATGGCGGCCATGAATTTACCTGTCTTTGTCCATCTTCGTGTTCACTCTGAATATTCCCTCGTTAACGGCATAAATCGCGTTAAACCCCTGATGAAAGCGGTGGTTGATGCCGGGATGCCGGCGGTGGCCGTGACGGATCAGTCCAACATGTTTTCTGCCGTCAAAGTCTACCGGGCAGCCATGGCTGCGGGGGTTCAGCCCATTCTGGGGGCTGATTTGTGGCTCCACAATGAGCTGGATGCCAACAAGCCCAGTCGCCTGGTGCTGTTGTGCCAGAACCGTGAGGGCTATCTCAATCTCAGTCGAATGATTACCAAGTGCTATATCGACGGTCAGACGCGTGGCATTCCCACCCTAAGAAAGGAGTGGATGGTGGGCTTTACCGAGGGGCTGATCGCGCTCTCCGGCGGGCGCGAAGGGGATGTGGGCATGGCGCTGCTGGCGGGCAATGGGGAGCTGGCAGAGAGCCTGCTGCGGGGGTGGCAGGCGCTCTTTGATGAGGATCGCTTCTATCTGGAGCTACAGCGCACCGGGCGGCCCAACGAAGAGGCCTATATCGCCGAGGCGGTGCTGCTCGCTGCCCGGACTGACACACCGGTGGTGGCCACCAACGACGTTCACTTTCTCAGGCAGGACGATTTTGATGCGCACGAGGTGCGGGTCTGTATCCACGACGGGCGAACGCTGGACGACCCACGCCGCGAGAAGCGCTATTCCAATCAGCAATACCTGCGCACCCCTGAAGAGATGGCCGAGCTGTTTGGGGATATTCCCGAGGCGCTGGAGAACACGGTAGAGATCGCTCGCCGTTGCTGCACAAAAATGAATCTGGGCCAGCCGGTGTTGCCCGATTTTCCCATCCCCGAGGGGATGACCATCGACGACTATTTTCGTCACTTTTCCCGCGAAGGGCTGAAGAAGCGTCTTCAGACATTGTTCGACGAAGATGCCCCCGATTTTGAGGAGAAGTGCAAGCCCTACTGGGAACGGTTGGAGATTGAGCTGGGCGTTATTCTGGAGATGGGGTTCCCCGGTTACTTCCTTATCGTTGCTGACTTTATCCAGTGGGCCAAAGATCAGCAGATTCCTGTG
>JALTMR010000043.1 GCA_027001525.1 Gammaproteobacteria bacterium | reverse complement strand
CGGTCATCTCGTCTTCCAAACAGGATGCGTAGGAGCGGGCCATGCCCGCGATTGATGTTTCCAGCCAAGTAATGAAACGCAGAGGTCGCAGAGGCGCAAAGGACGCAAAGATTTGTTATTGAATTTTCGGCTCTTCCCCTGATCGAGTGGGTAACTTTCACCGAACGCCACCTGGATAAAGATCCAGTCCTCCAAGGTGAAAGTAGATAGCATTGGCAAACCGCTCTTTGTTGCGGAAACCTCTGCTGCGAACCTTGATCATCTTTATCCGGCTGTTGAGGCTCTCTGCCGGACCATTGCTGACCTTCAGAACAATCGCATTCAATATTCCCCACAGATGCTCCTTGATCGTTTTGGCCACTTCCTTGATGGGGGTCAGGCGGCAACGTACCGCCCAGGATAGCCATTGTTTCCAGCCTTTGCGCGCCCAGGTCTTGCTGGCATAGTGCCAGAGCGACATAGCCAACTCTTTGATGGCCCAGGCGCGAGCTGTCTTCAGGGTGCTCTCACGCAGTGCCTTGAAGCGCCGCTTCTGTTTATGCGTCATGTTCTCGGGATTGTAGAGCCAGTCATATTTGCTGCCCTTCAGAGTCTCACGGCCTTCGGCCATCAGGGCCTTGTGTTCTTGCCGGCGCACCTTGTCGACGGCCTCAACGAGATATTTGGCGACATGGAACTTATCAAAGGCAATCTTTTCCTCTGCCCCCGGCAGGCTTTCCAGTGTGGCATTGATAAAAGCCGGCCACATATCCATGGAGACACTCTCTATGGCTTCTTGCTGTTCCTCTGTCAGGCTTTCATACCATGCTGTGAGCGTTGCCTTCTTACGGTCACTACCCACATGCAGCACGGTGCCTGCTTCTTGGTCTGACACGATTGTTACGTAGTCATGCCGCTTCCTGAAGGCCGTTTCATCCACGCCGATATGTGTGGGATTCACTTCTTCCCGGCGTGATAGTCCTCGCTTGACAGCACGTTGCATTATGCCGTCAATGGCATTCCAGCTTAGGCCCATCAACCGGGAGACTGCCGAGGTGGAGGCTTCTTTCAACCAGTCGATTACCAGCGCCTCAAACATCGCTGTAAATCCCGAGCCGGGCTCTGCCCAGGGGACCGATACGGTGACGACCCCATGCGCTTTGCACTTCACTCTGGGGACGTCCGCCACCAGAATGGTCTTGTATTGGCAGGTGTCCAGGTGCCGCCACCGACGCCTGCGTGAATCATAGCCAGGCGAGACCTCACCACAGGTCGGGCAACACTGGGCAATGCCTCCCTCCTGCTCAACGTATACGGTCACTTCACCCTCTGACAGCGCCAGCTCTACGCTAGATACTCGCCAGGGGCTCTTGATGCCCAGAATCTGGGCGTACAGGTCTTTGTCTCTCATAGGGGATTACGCTAGCCTACCCACCTGATTTGGGGAAGAGCCGAATTTTCTTGGCGGCCTTCGCGTCTTTGCGTTCTTTGCGTTGAATCAGCGGCCTCGAAAAAACCTCGCGGGCATGGCCCGCTCCTACAAATTATAAACGTCTGGCTCCACCATGTTCCTTGCAAAGAGAATTCCAGAAATCTTCATATGACATAAAATTCTCGTGATGAGCGCGCCAATGAGCATCAATGCCATCCCACCCATTCCCTTGAAAAACGTGTCTACACAGTGGACACACTCTTGGACCCACCACAGGAACGTCGTGTTTACAACATAGGCAACCAACTCTGGCATTAGAAACTGCTACCAACTCATTCAGCTTACGCCGGGCCGCACCACTGGCAATCACTTCACCGGCCTTCTTTACGCCCTCGGCCAGCGAATCGGCCAGGCCGCAGGCGTACAGGGCCGCGCCTGCATTGAGTTGCACGATGTCGCGCGCCGGACCAGGCTGATTTTCCAGCAGCGACTCGACCACCGCCAGCGACTGCGTGGCATCCTCCACTTTCAGTGAGGCCACGTCGCCGCG
>JALTMR010000042.1 GCA_027001525.1 Gammaproteobacteria bacterium | reverse complement strand
GTTATATCCGGGGGGGCTGGCTGATTGTCGATATTGGGCTCAGGTAAATGACTCACCCGCCTTCACCGCCTTGGGCCGGTCGATGCCATAGCCTTGGGCAAAGTCGACGCCAATCTGGCGCAGCAGTGTCTTGCAGGCCTCATCCTGGACAAACTCAGCGATGGTACTCATGCCCCCGACGTGGGCAATGCGGGTGATGGCTTCCACAATGGCGCAGTCCATCGGATCGTTAACGAGATTTTTGACGAACCCGCCATCGATTTTGATGAAGTCCAGCGGGATGCGTTTGATGTAAGAGAACGAACTCATGCCGGTGCCAAAGTCATCCAGGGCGAAGCGACACCCCTCTTCCTTGATCTGGGTAATGAACTCCATGGCGTTGCGAAAATCGGTGATGGCGGCGGTTTCCGTGATTTCAAAGCAGATCATCTCCGGCGGCAGCTGGTAACGGTGCAGCAGTTGGCGGATGAATTTGTGCAGTCCGTCGTCACTCAACGAGGTGCCGGAGAGGTTGATAAAGCAGATGGATTCCGGTTTCGCCCCTTCTGCCGTTGCGCTGCGTTGGCCGAGTGAGGCGGCCAGGCTGCGAAAGACGTTTTCAATCACCCAGCGATCGACGCCCGGCATCAGGTTGTAGCGCTCAGCGGCGGGAATAAAGGCGTTGGGGAGAATGATCTCACCCGACGGGCCCACCATGCGCACCAGAAACTCCCGGTGGTGAGCGTTGCTGTGCTCATCCAGGGGAACGATGCTGTGTTGATACAGGCAGAGGCGGTTCTCCTCAATGGACTGGCTGATGCGTGAGGCCCACTGCATCTCGTTGTGGCGCAGGCTCAGTTCGGCATCGTCGCGGCGATAGAGGTGGACGCGGTTGCGGCCCAAGTCCTTGGCCGCATAGCAGGCCATGTCGGCGGCGCTGAGTATCTCCTCAACGCTGGTCACGGTTTCGTCAATCTCCACCACACCGATGCTGACCCCAATCACAAAGTTGTGCTGTTTCCAGCTAAAGCGAAAGCCGTGGATGGCTTCGCGCACCATTTCGGCAATTTCCTGTGCCCGTTCCAGCGGGCAGTTTTCCAGCAAAATACCAAACTCGTCGCCCCCCAGGCGGGCCAGGGTGTCACGGTCGCGGATGTGGGTGATGAGGTCAACGGTCAGGGCCCGCAGCAGGGCATCTCCGGCAATGTGGCCACAGGTGTCGTTGATGACTTTGAACTGATCGAGATCGAGATAGAGCAGGGCGTGGTGGCCGCCGCGGTCAATTACCTTTTGTATGCGGCGCTCGAATTCGCGCCGGTTGACCAGCCCCGTGAGTGCGTCGTGATAGGCCATGTGGCGGATGGTCGCTTCGGCCTGGCGGTGGGCCCGGCGCAGTTCGGCGTCGCGCAGCTCGCGGCCGATGGCGGGCACCAGACGCGACAGCTTGTCTTTCATGATGTAGTCGTTGGCGCCGGACTTCATCGCCTCCACGGCCAGCTCTTCGCCGATGCTGCCGGAGACGATAATCACCGGCAGATCCGGGTGGTCTTTTCGCACCAGGGCCAGTGCCTGGTGGGAGTCGAAGTTGGGCAGGTTGTGGTCGGTGATGACGATGTCCCACTCGCGCTCCAGCAGCGCCTTGTCCAGGGCGTTGGCGCTGTCAACGCGCAGCATGGTGGGCTGGTAGTTGCCCCGCCGCAGCTGGCGTTCGATCAGAAGGGCGTCGTCCTCCGAGTCTTCCACCAGCAGCACACGCAGCGGTTTTCTCTCCTGCTGCTGGTCACTTGGGGCGGGGCGGTCCGGGGTCAGGCTGTCAGGCATCAGGGGGTCTCATTCAGTACAAGCCAGAACATGCCCAGCTGCCGTGCAGCTTCGATAAACTGCTCGAAATCAACGGGTTTGCGGACATAGCTGTTGGCCCCCAGGTCGTAGCTGTTGACGATGTCCTGCTCCTCGTTGGAAGAGGTCAACACCACCACGGGG
>JALTMR010000041.1 GCA_027001525.1 Gammaproteobacteria bacterium | reverse complement strand
CTGGCGATGGGGGACTTTGACCGCAACAACCAGCTTCACAAGGACATGGTTGAGCTGGTGCTCATGCCCCATCGCAATCAGAAAATGGCGAAGATGCCGGCAGCAAAAATCTACACCGGCGAAGAGCTGATGGATGTGGCCACGCTTGAGCGCCTGCTGAATCAGTAATCTCAGCCGCCAAGGTGGATGACGAGGTTGCGGCGCTCACCACGGCGGCGATGCTCCCACAGGTAGATCCCCTGCCAGGTGCCCAGCGCCAGCTGGCCCTCTGCTATCGGAATGGCGAGGCTGGTTGCGGTCAGCGCGCACTTGATGTGGGCCGGCATGTCGTCAGGCCCCTCCAGGGTGTGAGTGTAGAGCGGGTCATTCTCCTCTACCAGGCGGTTGAGCCAGTGCTCCAGATCCCGTTTGGCCGACGGGTCGGCATTTTCCTGGATGATCAGACTGGCGGAGGTGTGCTGGACGAAGAGGGTGCAGAGCCCTTCGTGCAGATTGCTTTCCCTGACGATGGCTGCCACAGGCGAGGTGATATTGAGCAGGCCCTGGCGGGTGGTGTTGATGGTCAGTGGTTTAATCATTGGGTATCAATCCGGTAGCGTATTTTTTCTTCGTGGAGGTGAGGTGGGAAATTCTATACCATTTGGCCTTCCTATCTTGAGGGGCGGGCGGAACAAGCTATGAAACGATCCAGGCGGTTTATCTCCTATCTGTGCATGGCGCTGTTGCCGATGGGCACCTCCATCGCGGCGACGGATGCCGTGCCGGCAGACATGGTGCTGATTCCGGCAGGCAATTTTGTGATGGGCTCCAACGCCACCGATACGCAGGGCAAGGCCCAGGAGTTTGGCTCCATGAAACCCTGGTATCTGGATGAACATCCGAGGCGCCTGATCCGGCTGCCGGCTTTTCTCATCGACAGATATGAGGTGGTCAATCAGGACTACCGTGACTTTTTGGTGGCAAAAAATTACTGGGTGCCTCAAAGCCTGGCGGCCAATGGCTATCTGATCCGGCGTGACCTGCTGGAGATCGCAGATGTCGAGCGGTTACGACGACTGGCCGCGGAGACCTATCAGCTCGATCTGGATACGCGAGAGATGGACAAGCCCGCGCTCATCGACGCAATCGAGCGTTACAAGGCGCAGTTTGACCGCCTGCCCGTGACAGGGGTGCCCCGCAAACACGCTGAGGACTACTGTGCCTGGAAGGGCAAGCGCCTGCCCACAGAGGCGGAGTGGGAGAAGGCGGCCCGCGGTGAACAGGGGCTTGAATACCCCTGGGGCAACGAGTGGGATGAGCGTCGTCTCAACGTCAACAGTGGCCAGGGTTGGGAGCATGGCGTAGCCCCCGTGGGCTCCTATCCTGAGGGGCAGTCCCCCTATGGGGTGTTCGACATGGCGGGCAATGTGATGGAGTGGGTGGCGGGGGAGTATCGTCCCTATCCCGGGTCAGACTACGAAAGCGATGCTTTTAACCAACA
Source organism: Gammaproteobacteria bacterium (assembly GCA_027001525.1). GTDB lineage: Bacteria > Pseudomonadota > Gammaproteobacteria > Tenderiales > Tenderiaceae > JALTMR01. The sequence goes on along the minus strand of JALTMR010000041.1, from coordinate 484 downwards.
CGATGGCGTTGCTCGAGGCGGTGGCTGGGGAGGGCTGGGCCACTACGTCATCAGCCATTTCTATCGCGGGGCCTACCGTTTCAACCTCAGCCCCAAGGCCGCCTTTGTGGATCTGGGCTTTCGCTGCGCCAAAGCCACACCGTAGGGTATGTGCTTGTCCTTACAGTCAGCGCGTGCGTGGTTTTTGTATCTTAAAGTTGGCAGAATAGCTGCCGACATTCTGCTGCTGGCTGCAACAACGAATAACAAAACCAGGCCCAGCGGCTATTAAAATCCATTGATTGGGAGAGTTTAAATGAAGGGTATGGAGCGCCGTCTGGCGGAAATTAAATCGATCATCCCCGAGGTGGAGCCGCAAGAGGCTCAGGAGCTTATCTCTCAGGGGGCACTGTTGGTCGATGTGCGTGAGCCGGACGAGATCGCCAACGGCAGCCCGGAAGGGGCGCTGCGGATTGGTCGCGGTTACCTTGAACTTCGTATCGAA
>JALTMR010000040.1 GCA_027001525.1 Gammaproteobacteria bacterium | reverse complement strand
GAATGCAGCCATCGAAGCGGCCCGTGCCGGAGAGTACGGGCGCGGCTTCGCCGTCGTCGCCGACGAGGTCCGCGCCCTCTCGCAGCGCACCACCGAGGCCACAGATGAGGTCCGCAAACTGATGGATACCATCCGCAACGGCAACCAGGAGGCCGTTTCGCTGATGGCTCGCAGTACCGAGGCCTCCACCCGCAACAAAGAGCGTACCGTTGCCGCCGGCGATGCCTTCGAGGTCATCGTCCATGCCGTCGGGGAGATCAACGAAAGCAACGTACAGGTCTCCACCCTCGCCGAACAGCAGTCGGCCCTGGCCGATGAGGTGCGGGACAATATCCGCCAGATCCACAACAGCGTCTCTGATCTGTCGGAACTGGCGCGCAAAAACATCTCCGACAATGGGGACTTGTCGCAGTTTTCAGTGCAACTGGAGTCACTGGTGGCCGGCTTCTCCGGCGGTGCATCAGGGAGTGGCGATCAGGAAGAGACGAAAAAAGTCCAGGCAGCACAAGACAGCGTCGAGCTGTTCTGAACACACCCGCCTAACGCTGCACCAAAAAGAGGCGACCAGACGACTTCCCTCCCATCACGGGGCAGGGAGCGCCACGCACTCAAATTGCGTGGCTGAAAAAATAGCCCACACCCCGCCCCTGTCGGGCTGGATCACTCAATCACGCCACCCTCCTGTCGCTCATCTATACTCTGGCACAGCTCCTGCTATATACGCACGACTAACTCTTGGCGAACAACAATGAGGTTGAACGCCCTTCGCTCTTAACCACATCAGAAGGAAGCACTGTGAACATCAAGGCACCGTTACCCGCCCGATTGACAAGCCCCACCACTTCACTGGCCTTGTGCCTGACCGGACTCAGCCTGCTGCCCCTGGGGGCACAGGCCAACACACTGACGGAAGCCCTGACCCAGGGTCAGCCCAAAGCTGACATCCGGCTGCGCTACGAAACGGTGACGCAGGACAACACCAAAAAAGATGCCACGGCGGCCACCGTTCGCACTCGTCTGGGCTATCACACAGGGAATTACAACGGCTTTGAGGCCTTCGTTGAGATGGAGAGCGTCTCCGCCCTGGCGGGTGAGGACTACTTCAGCAAAACAAACGGCAACGACAGCTACTCCGTCATCGCCGACCCGGTGGGGGCGGAGATGAATCAGGCCAGCCTCAGCTACCGTGGTTTGAGCGACACGACGCTCACCTGGGGCCGCCAGCGCGTCATTCTCGACAACGCCCGTTTCGTTGGCAACGTGGGCTGGCGTCAAAACGAACAGACCTACGACGGCTTTGTTGTCACCAATCAGTCACTGCCTGACACCACAGCAACTTACGCCTACGTCTACAACGTCAACGGCATTACCGGTGGCGATACTGACGTTAAAGCGCATCTGCTCAACATAGCCTATGACGGCCTCAGCGCCGGCAAACTCACGGGCTACGGCTACTTCATCGATTTCGTTAACGAGCCCGCAGATTCTCAGCAGACCCTGGGCCTGCGTTTTACCGGCAAGCAGGCGCTGGGTGAGGGAATGGCCCTGCTCTATAGCGCGGAGTACGCGCAGCAGAGTGACTATCAGGACGGCGCTGCCACGGTGGATGCCGACTACCTGCTGGGTGAGCTGGGCGTAAAGATCAGCAACATCACCGCCAAGTTGAGTTACGAAGTGCTGGGCGGTGACGGCAGCTACGGCTTCTCCACCCCGCTGGCAACCAAACACGCATTTAACGGCTGGAGCGATCAGTTCCTGGCCACGCCTGACGTCGGCCTAGTCGATACCTACCTCACGCTCGCCACCCGGGTGGCCGGTGCCAAACTGGCCGTGATCTACCACGACTACTCGGCCGATGAAGGCAGCACCGACTACGGTACTGAGTGGAATGCGGTCGCCGTCAGGAAATTCGGCAAGACCTACTCAGCCTTGCTTAAATACGCCAGCTACGCCGCTGGCGATACGG
>JALTMR010000039.1 GCA_027001525.1 Gammaproteobacteria bacterium | reverse complement strand
AAAGATCTCAGTGGACTCCGCCACCATGATGAATAAGGGCCTGGAGGTGATTGAGGCCTGCTGGTTGTTTGATGCGCCAACAGATAAGGTCGAGGTGGTTTTGCATCCGCAAAGTGTGGTTCACTCCATGGTGGAGTATGCAGATGGTTCGGTGTTGGCCCAGTTGGGTAGCCCCGATATGCGCACTCCCATCGCCCATGCCATGGCCTGGCCAGAGCGCATCGATGCAGGCGTCAAACGTCTTGACCTGTTTGACGTGGCGCGGCTTGATTTTGAACGGCCGGATTTTAACCGTTTCCCCTGTTTACGCCTGGCTTATCAGGCGTTGGAAAGGGGAGGGACGGCGACCACAATATTAAACGCGGCCAATGAGATTGCCGTCGAAGCATTTTTAAATAAGCAGTTAAAATTTACCGCGATCTCTCATGTCATTGCCCGGACCCTGGATGAGATGAGTGTCGAGAATGTGGAGTCTTTGGATGTGGTGCTTGCAGCGGATGAAGCGGCAAGGGCGATCGCCCAGGATGTGATTCAACGCAACTAGTTGTAGTGAGCCTGATGGGTAACGTGCTGTCCTCTCTTTTCTTTTTTATTGTTGCCTTAGGCATTCTCATTACGGTTCATGAGTTCGGCCACTATTGGGTAGCGCGCAAGTGTGGCGTTAAGGTATTGCGGTTTTCCATCGGCTTCGGCCAGCCGTTGTGGTCACGCGTGCGGGGCGAGGATAAAACCGAATATGTCCTGGCGGCTATTCCGCTGGGGGGCTACGTCAAAATGCTCGACGAGCGCGAAGGCGAGGTAGCCCCTGAAGAGGTTCATCGGGCTTTCAATCGCCAGTCTCTGGCCAAGCGCGTGGCCATCGTCCTGGCGGGGCCAGTGGCTAATTTTATTCTGGCCATCTGTGCCTACTGGCTGATTTTTGTTATTGGCGTTACCGGCATGAAACCGATTATCGGCCCGGTAGCCGACGACTCCATTGCCGCTGCCGCCGGGCTGCAAAGTGGCGATGTAATTGTGGCCGTCGGGGATAAAACCACTCCCACCTGGGAAACCACGATTATGGCGATGCTGGACCAGTCGCTTGACGGTGGTGAGGTGGTACTTCGGGTACAGCAAGGTGGCTCCTCGGTGGCGATGGACAAGCACCTGGTCTTTCCCGGCGGTGTTCCTGATGATTTGAATCGCGGCGGCTTTCTGGATTTTGTTGGTGTCCGGCCATCACGGCCGGCCATTGAACCCTACATTGGCCGTCTGGCCCCGGGTGGGCCGGCGGAAACGGCGGGCATCGAAGTGGGGGACCTGGTGGTGGCTGCTGACGGTCAGGCCATTGATGATTGGGAAGAGTGGGTAAACTACGTACGAGCCCGTCCCGAGCAGCCCATCAAACTGGAGGTGGAGCGAGACGGTGCGCGTCTTCTTTTGTCGTTGACCCCTGAGCGTACCGAGGCGAATGGTGAGGTTTTTGGCCGTATTGGCGCGGGCGTAAAAATGAAGGACATGCCCGAAGACCTCAAGGCGGTAGTGCAGTACGGCCCGCTGGATTCGCTGGCCAATGCCACGGTAAAAACCTGGGAGATGTCCTTTCTGACCCTGCGGATGATGGGCAAGATGGTGACGGGGGACATTTCCCTCTCCAACCTCAGTGGCCCCATTAGCATTGCCCGCTACGCGGGTTACTCCGCCAGTATCGGTTTTGTCTCTTTTCTGACATTTCTGGCGGTGGTGAGCATCAGCCTGGGGGTGTTGAATCTGTTGCCGATCCCGATGCTGGATGGTGGCCACCTGATGTACTACTTCGTCGAATGGATCAAGGGCTCACCCGTGTCAGAGCAGGTTCAGTTGATGGGGCAGAAGATTGGCATCGCCATGTTACTGAGCTTGATGGTGCTGGCTTTTTATAACGATATTATCCGCCTGTTCGGCTACTAGAGATTGGTGAATCGGAAGTATGAGATTTGGATGTCAGAGTTTAGT
>JALTMR010000038.1 GCA_027001525.1 Gammaproteobacteria bacterium | reverse complement strand
CCGTCACCACGAACGCCACCCCCCACCTTAAACTCACCATCGCCCCCAGCGCAGCCCGCCTGTCGCAACTGACCTGCTACGCCAGCGGACAGGGGAAAATCCATCTTGAGTGGCTAGACCGGAGGGAAAACCGGGTCGAGATCAGTACCAACCGGCCACTGCCCAAAGGGCGTAGCCGCTACAACTGCACCGCCCCCTCAGCCGAGGCGGATCGATACTTCTGGTTCAGTCACCCCTGGCTGGTGAAATAGCGCCGCCTCGCCGACAGGAGCCACCTTCGATGACGGCTAAAGCTCGGCCGGGCGCAGCGGCAACGCCTGCAGAAACGGCTTCAGGCCATTGACCCGGATCATGGCACGAATCTCATCAATGTAGTGCTCCCCCCTGGCCGAGTAGTGGTGCAGACCGGCCGCCATCTCGGCAGCATCGAGCAGCCCCCCGGCCTTGCGCATCTGTTCGCGCTTGAGACGTAACTCCAGATAGGCCGCATGGGTGTTGAGATTTTGCAGGTAGGCGCGCACCGAAGCATCGAGCGTATCGAACTTGCGCACGGCGTACTTGGCCCCTTCCGGGCGATCCAGCGGCACCAGGCCCTCGGACTCCTTATAGGTCCACTGCCCAAACAGATTATTGGCCAGCTGGGCAAAGCGGGAGGTTCCCCAGGCACTCTCATTGGCCGCCTGGGCCAGCGCCAGTGCGGGGGGAATAATATCGATACGGCGCAACAACTTGCGCTGCACCTTGGCCTCGGCGATATTGCCACGAACACGATAGAACCGGGCAATCGAACTGAGCCACTTGCGCTCATGCTCCGTCCACGCCTCGGGCGCTTTGGCGGTAATGGCGAGGGCCATCTGGCGCGCCTCCAACACCCCCGCATTCTCGGCAATCACCAGCGGCAACAGCGCCTGAAAAAAGAGCGCTTTCTTGCGTTTCACATCACGCAATTCGGCCAAATCCCTGGGGATGCGCACCACAGAGAGTGCGGGTATCGCCTCGCCCTGCGCCACCGGCCAACCATAATCCAGCGCCTCAAACACCGCCTCCAGCTCATCAGCACTGCGCACATCCACCGAACGTAACGCCAGCGGTGGCTCAACCATTGACGGCGACTCATGAAGCACGGCCTTGAACAACAGCGCGAGCAGCCATGCCACTAAAATGGGCACCAAAAGCGCCCCACTGTTTTTCATCCATGAGTTCATCGCGTTCACCTTGTTATTAGAATGTATGGCCATTCAGCCCGGTGCAGATGCCACTCGATTCGGACAACCAGCGGCCCGGTCGAGAGGCAAAAAAGGGGGCCATTATATGAGTGAAAAAGTAAGGATTCCAGTCGCCTTTGCCAGCCCCGCTTACGCCATCACGACGATCGATGCTAGACTTTGCGCCGCAGCTAGCCCATAAAAAACGATCAAAATCAAAGAGAAGGAAAAACAGATGCAGACACGGACGTTGACACTATCTGCCGCGCTTATCGCCCTGCTGAGCGCTTGCGCCCAGACCCCCAGCCAGCAAACCACAGCGCCCCACAGCTCTGCGGCTGAACAAGTCGGCACGCATACGGAAAGCAGAGGCGCCGTTATCCACCAGATTATGCGCGATGCGGGCATAGACGAAATAGTCGAACAGATCCCGGCCATGGTGGCGATGGGGTTTGACCAGCAGCCGATGCCACCGGTCAATCAACGCGACTATCTGGCCTTTCGAGACTCACTGATCCGTGCTTTCGACCCGCCCACCATTCGTCAGGACTTCAGCGACTACCTGCGCCAGCAGCACGACGCCCGGCAATACGCCGAACTTCTCGCCATGCTCAAGCAACCGCTGGTGGCCAAAATGACCGCCCTGGAACTTGAGTCCCAGACGCCTGAAGCCCAACAGGAGCTGATGCAGTTCGCCAATGTGATGATGGGGCAGGTCAGCCCCGAACGGCTGGCACTGATGCAGCGGCTGGACAAATCGCTCCAGGCC
>JALTMR010000037.1 GCA_027001525.1 Gammaproteobacteria bacterium | reverse complement strand
GACATTGGTCTGCCTTCAGCCTTTAAATATCCTGCTTCTTGACTCAGGTCAGGGAATTTTCTCTGGTGGCCGACTAGAATGATTCTTAATCTATAACTGTCTGGGAGTCCCCTTATGGCCGTGGTGCGTATTGAAGACCCTAAAGTGCCTTCTCCATCCGCTGGTGGTTTTGCCCTGTTTGAGCTGGGCTTTCGGCCGTTTTTTCTCGGTGCGGGTTTGATGGCGTTGTTGATTCAAGCGCTGTGGCTGGCGGTGTTGATGGGGTGGGTTGCGTCGCCGGACTACTACGGCGAGATTGGCTGGCACGCCCACGAAATGCTCTACGGATACTCTGCTGCGGTGATTGCCGGTTTTTTGCTCACCGCCGGCAGTAACTGGGTGGGCAAGCCGATGCTCAAGGGGCGGCCGCTGATGTGGCTGGTGGTGCTGTGGTGTGCCGGGCGGTTGTTGCCTCTTTTCCCTTTTGTTGCGCACTGGATGATCGCGCTGGTGGATTTTCTCTTTCTGCCGGTGGTGGCGGTGGTGATGTTGCGGCCGGTGATCAAGGTGAAGCAGTGGCGCAATATCGCCTTTCCTGTTTTCGTTTTGATGATGGCCATCGGTAATGCCATGGTGCATGCCGAGGCGCTGGGGCTGGCGGATGGCAGCGCCATGCCGGGCTGGATGCTGGGCCTCTATGTCATTCTGCTCATTATCGCCTTGATGGGGGGGCGGGTGATTCCGTTCTTTATCGAGCGAGGGGCCGAGGGTGCCCGTGTGCGCAAATGGAAGGGGGTGGAGGTGGTGAGTCTGGCCTCCATCGCTGTGCTGATGATCAGTGAAACGGTAGCTTTCGGCTCCGCTTTCAGCTTCTGGGCGGCCCTTGTGGCAGCGCTCGCCAACGCTGTGCGCTGGGTTGGGTGGTTGAGCCGGCCGGCGTTCAAGGTGCCGCTGCTGTGGGTGTTGATCGCTGGGTACGGCTGGCTTGTGGTGGGGCTGCTGATGTTGCCGCTGAGTATGGTGAGTGATGTGTCGGTCAGCCTGCCCATCCACGCCTTTACGGTGGGTGCCATCGGTGTGCTGACGCTGGGCATGATGGCCAGGGTCTCGTTGGGTCACACCGGACGTGTGCTGAAGGCTCACCCGCTCATGAGCTGGTCATTTGCGCTGATCAACCTGGCCGTGGCGGTGCGAGTGGGGTTACCGCTTGTTGGGGCTGCGGAGATTGCTGTTGCCGGGGCCACTCTGCTGTGGCTGGCTGCCTTTCTGATTTTTGTGGTGATCTATGCGCCGATCCTGATTCGGCCCCGGGTGGATAACCGGCCTGGGTAGGTTGGGGTAAGTCAGCCTTGAATGCACGAATTCGGGTCTGCGTGAAAGGGGGGTGATCCTGCCCGATTGGCCGTATAATGGCCGGGAAAATTCAACCATCCACAAAAAACCAAAGGGAACAAGCATGGCCGAGACTGTTGAAGAGTTGACGATTGCCTATAGTGAAGGTGATCTGGAAGTCGTCAAGGAGCTGGACAAGCAGGTACTGACCAAGGGCGCGTGGGCGACCATCATCTATCGCTACCAGGAGTGGGATGCCCGTAAGGAAGAGTACAGCAAAGATCGTTTCACCATTCGCCGTTATCAGAAGCGCAACGGCGAGTATAACCAGAAGTCCAAATTCAATATCTCCAGTGTGGATCAGGCCAAGGGCATTGTGGCTGCGTTGCAGAAGTGGATCGACGAAGCGGCAGAATAGAGTCAGCGGTGGCGGGGGGGCTCCCCTGTCGCCGTTTTTGTTTCAATATTGGGGGGGCATGAAATGGCGAAACAGTCACTGTTGGAAGAGGTGGGGGGGGTTGAAACCCTTGAGAAGGTACACAAAATCTTCTACGACAAAATCTACGTCCACCCCTGGTTGAAGCAGTATTTTGAAGGCCACAATCAGGAAGCGATTGAAGGGCGACAAACCTCTTTTATGGCGGAAAAGATGGGCGGCCCGAAGGACTA
>JALTMR010000036.1 GCA_027001525.1 Gammaproteobacteria bacterium | reverse complement strand
AACTCCCTTGTCGCGCTGTGCCACTCGGGCACCGAGAATCTTAAAGAGCAGCCCGCCCTGTGCGTTATAAAGATAGGCTTCATCCGCCTGCCCTGTACCCAGTTCGGCCACTAGCTCCTGCTGAGCGCCTTCCAGATCACCATTCAATACGGGGTAGGCAATATGGTTTGCCAGGTTTCTGGAGGTCGCGACGGCATAGCGCTGGAAAGCACTGGCAACCTCTTCCCTAAGTTCCTCGGCAACATGCCAGGAGAAAGCGAAAGTCGTGACGGAGATAAGGAGCACCACCGCCAACATCGCCTGCCGACCCAAGTGGTCAGGCCACAAGTAACGTCTCAGCTTTCGGGGGAATTTCACCACTCACTGTCCTTATTCACATTAGCTGCCACGGGCTCAGGAGTTTTTGCGACCCTGCCAGGCTGAAGATATAAACCACTGCGCCAAGACGAGATTGAGTGACTCGCCACAAAGGTATACAAATCAAAATTTCTAGCGGCTGATCAGCGTTTTTCTTGAACGGGAAAAGAGGGGTACACAAAGGGTTCCCGAAAGGAGGGTGGGCGACTCAAACGCATCGCCGGTCATTCATTGAGGCACCCTAAAAAGAGAGCGCCAGCGCCATAACAAAGGCATCCTCGCGCCCTTGGGCGGCGGGGTAATATCCTCGTCGATGGCCAACTTCGTTAAATCCCAACGACTCATAGAGCCCAATGGCAGACCGGTTGGAAACTCGCACTTCCAAAAAAACGGTGGACACATTACGACGACGCGCCTCATCCAACAGGCAGTTCATTAACATGCGCCCCCCACCCTTTTTCCGCCAGCTCTGCTGCACACAGACATTCAACACATGGGCTTCGCCTGCGCCTTCAGACATCACACCGTAGCCCTGAAGCGTGTCATCGGCCCATAAGGTTCGGCAGTAGTGGCCATTGGCCAGGCAGTCCCGAAAAATACCGGGGGACCACGGAAATTCGTAAGCACGCTGCTCGATCTCAAGGACAGCATCGAGATCAACGCAGCTCATGGGGCGCAGCACCACACTGGAGGCGGATTGAGAATTAGCCATGACGATACCGGTTCACTACTGGGTGAGCAGCTGGCGAGCGAAAAGCAGATCTTCCCAGGCTTTACGTTTTTCCTGGGGCGAACGCAGCAGGTAGGCAGGATGGTAGGTCACCACCACAGGAATATCCGTCTCCCCGTAGCGGTGAGACTGCCCCCGCAGGGCACCTACTTTTTGTTGTGTATGAAGCAAGTGGTGAGCCGCCACGCGCCCGACAGCCAGAATGATACGGGGTTGTATCAGCTGGATTTGAGCTTTCAGATAGACCGAGCAGGCAGCCATCTCCTCCTGCCGGGGATCACGATTGTTGGGAGGCCGGCATTTTACAATATTGGCGATGTAGACCTCTTCACGCGACAAACCTATGGCCTGCAACATCAGATTGAGCAGCTGCCCGGCACGCCCGACAAAGGGCTCGCCCTGACGATCCTCATCTGCCCCGGGGGCCTCGCCCACAATCAGCCATTGCGCCTGCCTACTTCCTACACCAAAGACGGCCTGGGTTCGTTGTCGATAAAGATCACACTGCTGACAGGCAGCCACCTGCCCTTGCAGCATCTCCCAGGTGGGTAAGTCCGGCATTGCGCCGCAAGCAGTCCCGGCAACCGCGCCTTGAATAGCACCGGCACGGACGTCTTCAGCCAGATCCGGCTCGTCAACGGGAACGACATCACGCCCCTGCCACACCTGAATACCCATGGCATCCAGATAGGCAAGACGGCGTAACTTGTCGTCGGTCTCTCTCATCACGCTAGAGCTGTGGGTGAGCCTTATCGGGGGGGAAAAGAATTTTGTTCAGTGCATTCACGTAAGCCTTGGCCGAAGCAATGACGATATCCGTATCTGCCCCCTGACCATTGACGATGCGCCCTCCCTTTTCCAGCCTCACCGTTACCTCGCCCTGGGAATCGGTGCCGCTGGTAATGTTATTGACGGAGTAGAGCTGGAGATCCGCGCCACTACTCACCACCGCCTCGATGGCTTTAAATGCCCCATCGACCGGACCGCTACCCTCCGCTTCTGACTGCTGCTCTTTGCCATTCACGCTAACCGTCACGCGAGCCCTAGGCGTTTCCCCCGTTTCCGAGCAGACGCGCACATAGATCAGTTTGACCACCTCATTCTCAGCCGCGAGGTTGGTCTCGGTCACCAGCGCCTGAAGATCCTCATCGTAGATTTCGTGTTTTTTGTCTGCCAGCTCCTTGAAGCGGGAAAAAGTCTCGTTCAACTCCTCCTCGGAAGCCAGAGTAATGCCCAACTCCTGCAAACGGGTTCGGAAAGCGTTACGGCCGGAGTGTTTGCCCAACACCATGCGATTGGCACTCCAGCCGACATCCTCGGCTCGCATGATTTCATAGGTCTCTCGATTCTTGAGCACGCCATCCTGGTGAATGCCGGACTCGTGCGCGAACGCATTCGCCCCTACAATCGCTTTATTGGGCTGCACGGCAAAGCCGGTAATGCTCGAAACCAGGCGTGAGGTGGAGACGATCTGGGTCGTGTCCAGCGTCGTTTCACAGGGAAAAATATCCTGCCGTGTCTTCACCGCCATAACGACTTCCTCCAACGAGGCATTACCCGCGCGCTCACCCAACCCGTTAATCGTACACTCCACCTGCCGCGCCCCGTTCATGACCGCAGAGAGTGAATTGGCAACGGCCAAACCCAAATCGTTGTGGCAATGAACGGAGAACACGGCCTTATCGGCATTGGGGATTTTCTCAATCAACTGTCTGATCAGGCCACCGAACTGCTCCGGCACATTGTAGCCCACCGTATCGGGGATATTGATGGTGCGCGCACCGGCATCGATCACCGCTTCAATCACACGACACAAAAAATCCAGCTCTGAACGACCCGCATCTTCGGGTGAAAACTCAACATTATCGGTGTGCTGACGAGCCCGCTTTACCGCCCTCACCGCCTGCTCAACCACCTGATCAGGCGTCATGCGCAGCTTCATCTCCATGTGGATGGGCGAGGTCGCGATAAAGGTGTGAATACGCGCGGAATTCGCGGCCTTGAGAGCCTCGCCGGCACGATCGATGTCCCTGTCCAGCGCCCGAGCCAGGCCACACACGGTACTGTCTTTCACCGCATTTGCCACCGCCTGTACCGATTCAAAATCACCAACACTCGCAACGGGAAAACCCGCCTCAATCACATCAACACGCATAATCTCCAGCGCCTTGGCGATGCGCACCTTCTCTTCTTTGGTCATGGAAGCGCCCGGGCTCTGCTCACCATCACGCAAGGTCGTGTCAAAAATGATTAATTTGTCTGACATTTTTCTACTCCAGATTCTGTGCGCCGATGTTACAACATCCCATCAAAGGGCAGCAATCGGCATCGGCCAACTCCCTCTTGAAGGGATTCGCCATTCGTATTCAAGCTGTTTGATTTTGTCGCCCGACAAGGGGCTGGGAGTTAGTATAATTTGCCCGCAGGCAGCAGTCGCAGATCGAACAGGGGAAGCACACACAACCGCGCGCCAGCATAAGGTGCTGACGAGAAAATGGTTGAATGTGTAGAAGACTGGCTCATGCGAACAACTATAATAGCGCTACTTTGATATAGCAAGAGGCGCAGCAAAAAAGCAGCGACTCAACTCACCCCTGATGCTTACGCTCTGCCCGCCGCTGACGCAATTGAGCCAAGGTAAGAAAAATACCGGAAACAGCGTAGGCCAATGCCATAAGAAACAACACGCTGGGCGGGTCCATGGCCACGAGACCAAACACCCCAACCACCACCAAAATCTTCACAAAAGGCACACGCCCCCGCAAATTGATGTCTTTAAAACTGTGGTAACGGATATTGCTCACCATCAACACCCCCGCCACGGCAGTCAGCACCAAGGCCGTCACGGCAATGTCTGCTCTGGCCCAGCCGGCATCATCTCCCCACCAGACAAAGCCGGCAATCAACGCGGCGGCGGCGGGACTGGCCAGACCCTGAAAATAGCGCTTGTCGACCATGCCCACCTGGGTATTGAAACGTGCCAGGCGCAAAGCCGCACCCGCCGCAAAAACGAATGCCCCAACAAACCCGACCTTACCCAACGGGGCCAAAGCCCACTGGTAGATCACCAGCGAGGGGGCCAAACCGAATGAAACCATATCGGCAAGGCTATCGTACTCCTTGCCAAAATCGCTTTGTGTGTTGGTCATACGCGCCACCCGGCCATCAAAGCCATCCATCACCATAGCGACAAAAATCGCCACTGCGGCCACTTCGAAACGCTCATTCATCGCAGAAATAACAGCATAAAACCCGGCGAACAACCCCGCTGTAGTAAACAGGTTCGGCAGTAAATAAATACCTCTGCGACGCTTAACTTCCGTATTCATAAGGGCACGACTCAGCTATCTGCGATGGAGAACTGCCTCTAGTAAAGTGTTCCAGAGACAATTTGATGAACTTTTTTAAACCCTAAAACAAAACAGGGACCAGAGGCACCTACAGCCACCAATCCCTGTTGGATACTACACAATAACACTACATGATCAGAGCGATTTAGTTCTTGCTCTTATCAACAATTTTCTGGATCCAGGGCATCATCTTGCGTAGCTCCGCGCCCGTTTTTTCAATGGGGTGCTCGGCGTTGATGCGACGCATGGCCGTCATCTCCGGATAACCGGACTGACCTTCCAGAATGAACTGCTTGGCGTATTTGCCTTCCTGAATATTTTTCAACGCCTCACGCATGGCAGCCCGACTCTCGTCGTTGATTACGCGGGGGCCCGTTACGTACTCGCCATACTCGGCATTATTTGAGATGGAGTAATTCATGTTGGCAATGCCGCCTTCATACATCAGGTCGACGATCAACTTCAGCTCATGCAGACACTCAAAGTAAGCCATCTCCGGTGCATAGCCTGCTTCGGTCAATGTTTCGAAACCTGCCTTCACCAGCTCGACCGCACCACCACACAATACCGCCTGCTCACCAAACAGATCCGTTTCACACTCGTCACGGAAGGTGGTTTCGATAATGCCTGTACGACCGCCACCCACGCCCGATGCGTAAGAAAGCGCAATCTCTTTCGCCTTGCCGGAAGCGTCCTGCTGAACAGCGATCAGGTCGGGAATACCGCCGCCTTTGACAAATTCATTACGCACCGTGTGACCGGGCGCCTTGGGAGCAATCATGACAACATCCAGATCCTTGCGAGGAATAACCTGGTTATAGATAATGGAGAAACCGTGCGCAAAAGCCAGCACCGCACCCTCTTTCAGGTTAGGTTCGATCTCTTCGTTATAGAGCTGAGCCTGAAACTCATCAGGCGTGAGCACCATAACCAGATCCGCACCACTCACTGCATCCACGGTATTGGACACTTTAAGGCCGGCCGCCTCAGCTTTCGCCGCCGAAGAGGAACCTTCACGCAACGCGACAGTGACATCCACACCGGAGTCTTTCAGATTATTGGCGTGGGCGTGGCCTTGAGAACCGTAACCGATAATGGTTACCTTCATGCCCTGAATGATGGACAGGTCACAGTCTTTGTCGTAATAGATATTCATTCTTTTATTTTCCTTGAAATATAGGGGAAACAAGATAGGTTGCTTTTCAAAAACTATTTTACCGCGAGACTCTTCTCACCACGGGCGATACCCGAAACGCCAGAGCGAACGGTTTCCAGAATTTTCTCCGCCCCGATAGCAACGATAAACGCTTCCAGTTTATCGCTGGTGCCAGTCAACTCAATGGTGTACGTCCTGGCTGTCACGTCGATGATATTGCCACGAAAAATACCGTTCAAACGATCAATCTCGGCCCGCTCGTCATGACCAATGGCCTTGACCTTAACCAACATCAGCTCCCGCTCAATGTGAGGCCCCTCTGTCAGGTCGATCAATTTAACCACCTCAATCAGCTTGTTCAACTGCTTGGTGATCTGCTCGATAATCTCGTCAGAACCTCGCGTCACCAATGTCAAGCGAGACAGTGAAGGGTCTTCTGTCGGGGCCACTGTCAACGACTCAATATTGTAGCCGCGCGCCGAGAACAGACCCGCCACGCGAGACAGTGCGCCCGACTCATTTTCCATCAAAATCGAAATAATATGCCGCATCAAATTACACCAAAATCATTTCATTCAGGCCAGCACCGGCTGGAATCATGGGGTAGACGTTTTCCTGGCGATCGGTAATGAAATCCATAAACACCAGGCGGTCCTCCAGCTTCATCGCCTCTTGCAGGGCCCCTTCCACATCAGCAGGGTCTTCAATTTTCATTCCGACGTGGCCATAGGATTCCGCCAGCTTCACAAAGTCAGGCAACGATTCCATGTAGGACATGGAGTAGCGCCCCTGGTAGAAAAACTCCTGCCACTGACGCACCATGCCGAGGAAACGGTTGTTCAGATTGATCACCTTGATGGGCAAACCGTATTGCAAACAGGTGGCCAGCTCCTGAATATTCATCTGAATACTCCCCTCGCCGGTGATGCAGCAAACCAGCTCATCCGGGTGGGCAAATTGTGCGCCCATGGCGGCAGGCAGACCGAAGCCCATGGTTCCCAGGCCACCGGAGTTAATCCAGCGGTAGGGCTTATCGAACTTGTAGTACTGCGCCGCAAACATCTGATGCTGCCCCACGTCGGAGGTCACAAAGGCATCGCCCTTGGTCACCTTATAAAGCTGCTCCACCACGTATTGCGGTTTAATCGTGCCAGAGTCGCGGTCAAACTTGAGACAATCGATCCCGCGCCACTCTTCGATCTGCGCCCACCACTCTTTTGCCGCCTTGGCATCTGGCTTTTTATCGGTTTCCGCCATCACCCGGAGCATGTCTTTCAGAACATTGTCGACATTGCCAACAATCGGCACATCCACCTTCACATTTTTGGCGATGGATGCTGGGTCGATATCGACATGAACGATCTTCGCGGTGGGGCAAAACTTCTCAATATTGCCGGTAACCCGATCATCAAAACGAGCCCCGATGGCGATCAAGACATCACAGTGGTGCATCGCCATATTGGCTTCGTAGGTCCCATGCATCCCCAACATGCCAAGATTCTGCCTGTCTGTGGCCGGGTATCCACCCAGCCCCATGAGCGTATTGGTGATGGGATAACCCAGCTGCTTCACCAGCTTGTTCAATGAGTCCGCACCGCGCCCGAGAATAACGCCGCCCCCCGTGTAGATCATGGGGCGCTGGGCGGAGAGCATCAAATCCACCGCCTTGCGAACTTGACGCAAGTTGCCTTTTGTCACCGGATTGTAGGAACGAATCTCCACCGTCTCAGGGTACGCATACTCCGCCTTCTCGGCCGTAATATCCTTGGGAATATCAACCACCACGGGGCCCGGGCGACCTGTGGTGGCAATGTAGAAAGCCTTTTTGATCGTCTCGGCCAGCTTGGTGACATCCTTGACGAGGAAATTATGCTTCACACAAGGACGGGTAATGCCAACAGAGTCGACCTCCTGGAACGCATCGTTACCGATCAGACTGGTCGGCACCTGCCCTGTAAACACCACCATAGGAATGGAGTCCATGTAGGCAGTGGCAATGCCGGTAACGGCATTGGTCGCCCCGGGGCCGGAAGTCACCAGCACCACACCAGGCCTGCCGGTCGAACGGGCGTAACCATCAGCGGCATGAGTCGCCGCCTGCTCATGGCGCACCAGCACGTGTTCCACTTTATCCTGCCGATACAGCGCATCATAAATATGCAGGACAGCACCACCGGGGTACCCAAACACGTATTCGACACCCTCGTCCACCAAACAGCGGGCGAAGATATCGGCACCAGTTAATTCCACCTTCGGCTCTCCTCAAAAAGCTTTAAATACAAAAAATACCCGAACCGGGCATCACTGACAGCCAGCCCTGCAAGCCCCCAAAAAATCAAGCGCTCGCGCCACCCGGAGCGCTAAATTTGCGAATCCGGGCGACGACTGCAGTAGAATCGGGAAACTACTGACAAACCAAACAACCGTCAACCCAAAAACAAAGCGGAATAGTATAACAGAACAGCAAGGAAACAGGAGGCCACATGCCCTATCTGACAATTCAGACCAATATCAAAGTCGACCCAAACACAACAACCGACCTGCTGGGCAAAATAT
>JALTMR010000035.1:4427-8151 GCA_027001525.1 Gammaproteobacteria bacterium | reverse complement strand
TGCCCCCGGTTTTGTGATTGAGGAGGTCATCAGCCACCTCCACACGCTGGCGAAATACCCGCTGACCAAGGGCAGCACCGAGCTGCGCCAGAGCATTGCCGACTGGCTCACCTGCCGTTTCAAGCTACCCCAGGGCAGTGTCGATGCCGACGACAACGTGATTCCCGTAAACGGCACGCGGGAGGCCCTGTTTGCCTTTGCCCAGGCGATAGTGGATCGCACACAGACAGCACCGCTGGTGCTCTCCCCCAACCCGTTCTATCAGATCTATGAAGGCGCGGCATTTTTGGCCGGTGCCGAGCCCTACTTTCTCAACACCACGCCGGACAATGGCTATCAGCCCGACCTCAACAGCGTACCTGACGAGGTGTGGCGTCGCTGCCAGCTGATCTATCTCTGCTCTCCCGGCAACCCCACTGGCGGGGTCGCCAACCGGGAGACACTGACGCGGCTGATCGAGCTATCAGATCAATACGAATTCATCATCGCCTCGGACGAGTGCTATTCCGAACTCTACCCGGACGAAAACAACCCGCCCGTGGGGCTGCTGCAAGTCGCCACCGAGCTGGGCCGCAACGACTATAAAAACTGCGTTGTCTTTCACAGCCTGTCGAAACGCTCCAACCTGCCCGGCATGCGCTCCGGCTTTGTCGCCGGTGATGCCGATGTATTGCAAAAATTTCTGCACTACCGCACCTACCACGGCTGCGCCATGCCGGTGCATCACCAGATTGCCAGCACCAGGGCCTGGAGTGACGAAGCCCACGTTCGACACAACCGCGAGCGCTACCGGCAAAAATTTTCAGCGGTGCTGGAGATTCTCGACGGCGTGCTGGAAGTCAGCGCCCCCGACGCCGGCTTTTACCTCTGGCCACGCACCCCCATCAGCGACACCGAGTTTGCCCAGCGCCTGTTCGCCGAACAGAACGTTACCGTTGTCCCCGGCAGCTATCTATCTCGCGAAGCCCACGGCATCAATCCGGGGGCCAACCATGTGCGCATGGCGCTGGTGGCTTCGGTTGAAGAGTGCATAGAAGCCGCCCAACGTATTTCTACTTTTGTAAAATCACTTTAATTTGAAGACCACGGAGAAAACCATGTCCGACTTGAAAACCATCATCGATGAAGCCTTTGAGCGTCGCGCCGACATCACCCCCCGCAGCGTTGAGACTCACGTCAAAGAGGCTGTTGAAGAGGCCATGAACCTGCTCGACAGCGGTGCCATGCGCGTCGCGGAGAAGAAAGAGGGTGACTGGGTAGTCAACCAGTGGCTAAAGAAGGCGGTACTGCTCTCTTTTCGCATCAACGACAATTACTTTATGAAAGGCGGCTTCACCAACTATTTCGATAAGGTCGACTCCAAATACGCCGACTACAACTCGCGCGACTTTCGCGAAGCAGGCGTGCGCGTAGTGCCCCCCGCCACCGTGCGCAAGGGTGCCCACATCGCCTCCGGCGTCGTCCTGATGCCCTCATACGTCAACATCGGCGCCTACGTGGACAGCGGCACCATGGTCGATACCTGGGCCACGGTTGGCTCCTGTGCCCAGATCGGCAAGAACGTTCACCTCTCCGGCGGCGTCGGCATTGGCGGCGTACTGGAGCCACTGCAAGCCGGCCCCACCATCATCGAAGACAACTGCTTCATCGGCGCTCGCTCTGAAGTGGTGGAAGGCGTTGTGGTCGAGGAAGGATCCGTCATCTCCATGGGGGTCTACATTGGCCAGAGCACCAAAATCTTCAACCGCATGACGGGCGAAGTGAGCTATGGCCGCATCCCCGCCGGCTCCGTTGTGGTCTCCGGCAACCTGCCCTCAAAAGACGGCACCTACAGCCTCTACTGTGCGGTCATCGTCAAGCAGGTGGACGAGAAAACCCGCGGTAAAGTCGGCATCAACGAACTGCTGCGTGACATCTAAGCAGAACGCGCCATCACAGCCGGGGGTCAGCTCGATGCTGATCCCCCGGTTGATCCCGGTTAATCGAGGGCTCCGGATGAAACCCCACTACCTCATCGTGCTCACTCTACTCACCCTCGTCGGCTGTCCGCACAAGGCCTACGACCATGAGGACCCTGATGCCTACGCGGAGTACTGGAGTGACCCAATGAATCGCAAACAAAGCCCCGTCTACCAGCAATCCGAAGAGTGCTACGAAAGCAAAGACGCCCTCTGCGAGCCTGACTAAACATCAGCACACCAGACGCCTCTTCTCTCACTAACCGAGCAGGTAAACATGACCACCCTCTACGGCATCAAAAACTGCGACACCATGAAAAAAGCCATGCAGTGGCTTAACGATCAGGGCATCGACTACCAGTTTCACGACTTCAAAAAAACGGGACTGGACGAAGAGACGCTCAAGAGCTGGATCAAACACGTCGGCTGGGAGACCCTCGTCAACCGCCGCGGCACCACCTGGCGCAAACTGCCACAACACGATCGAGACACTAT
Organism: Gammaproteobacteria bacterium; assembly: GCA_027001525.1. Classification (GTDB taxonomy): domain Bacteria; phylum Pseudomonadota; class Gammaproteobacteria; order Tenderiales; family Tenderiaceae; genus JALTMR01. Next base: position 5,698 of record JALTMR010000035.1, on the reverse strand, counting down.
CGACGAAACCAAAGCCATCGAACTGATGCTGGCCAACCTGAGCCTGATCAAACGCCCGGTACTGGAAACCGGTGATGGTACCTACGTCGGCTTCAAGGCAGATCAGTATGCGAAGATATTTGCCAAATGACCGTGCCTATATGCAATTTCAAGTAAGACAGTGGAGTTAAGGGTTCAGGTTTGATCAAAACGATAACACCAGGTACGCCACCTCAACTACCTCTTCTCGGTTTATCGTCTCTCTGTAGACCTCAATCTCTTTTCCACGCTTTAGCACCCGAACAACAAAATTTGCCGGGGTCGGACCTGAGTAGTGATTTACCTCGATCTTATATGAACCTGTAGGCGCAGTACCCCATTTCCAGCGTATATTTTCCGGCCCCCAACCGTCCCTTTCATCAACATCCAGCTTCCCTCCAGAAAGTGAATCTGGATTTCTGTACCAAATTTTTTCCTCATTACTGTTTATCTCTGTGACCCATAGATCAAGGTCCGCTTCGTTATCCCAAACCAAGCTTATTTGCAGATCACCACCTTCGCCCTTGAGGATATTGGCGGCCTGCTCGATCAGTTGAGTTCTCTCATCTCGGCCTATCCATTCAACATATGGAGTGTACGCACTGAGGAATGCATCTATGCAGCTACCAACAGATGCCCCGGAACTGAAGACGCAGCCGGCAGCTGATGCTAAAAAAGAGGTCATACCTGTCCAGCGCTCTGCCATAACCACACGATAATCGTTTGGGTCTACGGAGTTTCTTCTCCAAGAATTTATAGCTGTGGAAATACTGCCTATACACGCCCCGGCTAAAGCGCTTACGAAGGGGATAGTTGCTGGGGCGCCGCTAACAGCCGCTGCCGAACCTGCGGCACACATACCTACGGCAAATACTTGTGCTGTCGTCTGAACCAGCGCCTGAAAATGCAGATACCCTATTGACCGAAACGAACCTGATACCGAAAGCTCCCGGACACTAGACGCATCATATTCAATATCAAATACCCGGGTAATCTCCTGGGAAGGCGAGGTGATGACAGCATCGGCCAGACCCTCCTCTTCCCGAATATTACCAAAGGCAATAATTATGTCACCAACACTAATCGTTACGGGTAAACCCTCATCGTTCACCTGCATTATTACCTCTTCGCCATTAGCAGGCTGTTGAAAATAGCTTCGATATCGCCCCGTTTTTACCGGAGGGAAGAATTCGAAGCCCATTTTTTCGAGCTGAGTGGTCCCACGATGCCCATTTTTCTGGAAAAAGCGATTT
>JALTMR010000035.1:0-4417 GCA_027001525.1 Gammaproteobacteria bacterium | reverse complement strand
GTACGGGATATTTTAAGAAGCCTGAAGTACGCCAAGGCGGATGGTGTGCGCCAGCTAGTGAGCTACCGCACACTGGCCGTGGAACAGATAGGCCATATGTACGAAGGCCTGCTAGATCGCCGCGTTGCCAGAGCCCCCACCAATAAAACACTGCTGTTATTGCAGGGGGGCAGCAAGATTAAAGAGCCGGAACCAGTCGATGCGACGGTGTTCAATGGCTTGGACCAGGCAGCATTGGTCAAAGCTATTGCCAAACACACCAGCAAAACTGCGGGCACTATCAAGAAAACCCTGGAACGAGATGAAGAGCGCCATACACTGGCGAACCTGGGTACTGACGATGCCGAACTACTGGAGCAGGCCAAACCGGTCATTCGTTTTGTGAAAGACTTAGCAGGCTGTTGAAAATAGCTTCGATATCGCCCCGTTTTTACCGGAGGGAAGAATTCGAAGCCCATTTTTTCGAGCTGAGTGGTCCCACGATGCCCATTTTTCTGGAAAAAGCGATTTCCAGGCACACTGACCCCTCGACACCTTTCCCGTCACCATGCTTGCGCACCCAGATTGCGCATCCGAACCAGATTGTAGGCCGACATGGTCAGCACGAACTGAAAGTCCAGCTTCTCCCGTCCCACAAAGCGGCTCTTGCGCATCCCGCCGATGACCTTGGCCCAGCCGAAGCATTCCTCGATCCGCTTGCGGAACCGTTGACTCATGGCGTAGCCAGGATGGCGGGTGGTGCGTCCATCGATGGCCGATGAACGGTTGCTCGTGTTCTGTGCGACATGCGGTGTCACGTTGGCGCAACGCAGTGCATCCACACAGCCCTTGGTGTCGTAGTTTTTGTCCGCGCCCAGCGTCACGCGACGCGTGCCACCGAGCGCTTCGACCATATCGACCGCGGCCTCCCGCTCAGCGGTGCCCGTTGCTTGCGTGACCTGGGCATCCATGACCAAGCCATTGCGGTTCTCCATCAGCAGATGCCCCAGATAGGCCAGCTTGGCGGCTGTTCCCTTGCTCTTTCTGAACAGCAGGGCATCCTTGTCGGTCTTGGATTCGTGCGTGTCCCGGCTGCGTTTCTCTCCATGGAAATCGACATCGGGATTACGGCCCCCACCTCCAGGCGGTCCGTCCTCATCTTTCGGTCGGTAGCTCTTGAGCGAGGCCAACGCCTCGATCAGCGTGCCATCCACGCTGAAGTGTTCCTTGGACAGCAGCCCGGCGCGCTCAGCCTGGCCGAGGACCTGGGCAAAGAAGCGTCGTGCAATATCCCCTTCCAACAAGCGATCGCGATTCTTGGTGAAAGTCGAGTGGTTCCAGACCCTGTCGTCCATCGAGAAGCCGACAAACCAGCGGAAGAGCAGGTTGTAGTCGATCTGCTCCATCAACTGGCGTTCGCTGCGAATGGTGTAGAACGCCATCAGCAGCTGGGCACGCAGGAGCTTCTCCGGCGGGATAGAGTCACGACCATAGTCGGAGTAGATGGCGTTGAAATCTGCGTCGAGTTCGCTCAATGCCGCATCGACCATGGTGCGGATCGGTCGCAACGGATGGTCCTTCGGCACCCGCGATTCCGGGCTGACCGTGCTGAACAGGGAATCTTGCTGAATATCCGGGCCTCGCATCGTGTCGCTTGTCCTTCTTCCTGCCTTACCGATATCTTCCACTTCAGCGGGCGAATTTCAACAGCCTGCTAGGCCTTCATGTAAGCGATTGTGTTCAGGACCCAATAGCACAAGTCGTCCCCAGGCGATAACGGCTGGGGAAGAGACTGTATCGGATTCTGTAATGGTTACTCTGTAAAGGTGTAGTCGGGATGACTGCGTTCCCCACATTTGAATACGAAAAGTGGAAATGGCTCGCCTCATCAACGGATGATCCAGGTGAACAATGCCTATTGCATCGTCATCTCTGGCTTTGGTGCGATTAAACGACAGGTGTTTCTGCAGGTAATCTGTGCTGAGGTATGTCTTGCATTCCGTCCATGCGATGGGAACCTGCAGTAGAATGAACTCGTCGTTACCCATCTGCTCGATGGCATCAGTGCAGCCTTCCAATCGCAACGCCTGATCCAATAGCTCCAACTGATTCGAATCTGAAATGTCGAGTGCAGAACGTGCTTTGTTCAATGCCTCAACCATTTGAGCCACGCCTTCATTTTCTCGGGCGTCAATGGTCATTTCTTCCTGCGCGATTTTCCTGCGCGCATCATCATCGATTGCCGCGAGATTGACGGACTGGCCAAGCGCTTTTCGCCGAACATTTTCAGCAATTAAGGCGCCAACACTCCCAATGTCATTTCTGATGGTTTCAACTTTGTCGACGATGTGTTTGAGAAATTCAGAGTCTTCTTGATTGTTGTAGACGAAGTGGTGAATCCGAACCTCGTCTGCTTTTTGTCCATGCCGATCTACTCGGCCGTTTCTTTGTTCCAGGCGTATCGGGTTCCATGGAATCTCGTAGTGAATCAGGTTTCGGCAGTATTTCTGAAAGTCGGCACCCTCCGAGGCGGCGTCGGTTGCGAGGAGAATTCGCACACTCGTTTCGCTGTTAGGAGCCTGAAATTCATCGTTAATTCGCTGGCGATCACCGTCTTTCATGCCGCCAACAATGGTTCGTGTGGCATCCAGATATCCGTGTTTTTCGAGCACGCGTTCAAGGTAATTGAGCGTATGTTTGTACTCGGTAAATATGATGACACGTTCGCCGTTCCACTCGTCATCACCCCGAAGATTGTTGTCGATCCAAGAAACCAACGCAGCGACTTTACTGTCCTCCTGAATCGAGAAGTGGGAAACCTGCTTATCGACAATGTCATACATTTCCTGCAGAAATCGTTTTTCTTCGCTGGTTAGCTCACTTATGAGCCTGGATGCGGTGCTGGTGGCTGCTTCGAGATTGCCTTCTTTCTCCTCGTCATCACTCCAGTCTTCGGAGTCTATTTGCTCCAAGCGGTTAAACAGTGATTCTCCGATGCCGAGTTCATCTTTAACGCCTGCATTTTGCGTATGGACTATAAGACCCTCGCGTAGAGCCAACGGGGAAGATAGTGCCCGCTCTTTCAGCAAGGTAAGAATAAACTGTAGTGGCCTCTCAGAGCGCTTGTTGACAGAACTTAAACGACTTTCTGTATAGGCTTTAAGCAAGTCAAATAGTCGTTGTTCATCGCCATTCAGCTTGACGTAAAGCTGTGGGTCACTTGCCTCGTCACGAGGAAGGATGACCCTTTTAGGAAAGCGAGGAGAGCCATCTGCATTTGAGATATCCCGCTTTAAACGGCGAACGGTAACAGCGGAAAGTTGAGCCTTGTCGAGGTCCGTGCCACGTGAAAAACGCAGGTTATCCAAGATCTCCAATAACCCAGTGAAACTCTCGCGGTAACCATTATGCGGTGTCGCTGTAAGAAACATCTTGTGCTCGAACTGCTCGGATATTGATCGGAGCAGTGAGGTACGCTCAGAGTCACGAATATATTGTTTCTTGCCTGACGGAGCCGCGTTATGGGCTTCATCCAAAATCAGGAGATCCCAGGGGCGGTTGTTGGGGCTTTCCTCTCGACGGCGGCGGGTATATTCATCGAATAAGCGGCGGGGATGTTCGGTCTTTAGATAGTCGATCGATGTGATAAGTCGCGGGAAACTGGCCCAAGGGTTAATACTGGGGCCATATTCCTTTCTCATTTTCAGGACGGAATCCCGGTCAATGATTTTGAACTCGAGGCCAAACTTCTCGGCCATCTCATCGACCCATTTGAGCTTCAAATGCGCAGGACAGATAACCAGCGCTCGACTGGCCCTGTGGCTATGGATGAGTTCCTGGGTGACCAGGCCTGCTTCGATAGTTTTACCCAGACCAACATCGTCAGCTAGCAACAGGCGCACGCGGGGCATATTGGTGGCCCGGATGACGGGTGCTAGCTGATATTCCTCCATTTGCACGCCGCCCCGAAACGGGGCCTGCAACATATCACCTACCGCCAGCGAACTTGCACCCCATTGAAGGGATCGTATAAATGCATCGAATAGTTTTGGTTCGTCGTAGGCAGTTATGTCTGGCAGGGATGTGGAATCAATCAGCCTGGGAGTGATTTCTCGTTCCCATATAACTTGAATATTGTCTCCTAGGGCATCATCACTCAGGCATTCAAGGGCGACCCTATGGATAGCATTGCCTGCTTGAACCGTGGTTTTATTGACTGCTGTGACCGCCCATATCTTATGGCGCAGTTTGACTATTTGCCCTTGTTCCGGTGCTGCCCCTGACTTTGGCATATTATTGGATCCGTGTTTTTTAACCAATAATGGGAAATCCCCCGGCTCTGCCGGGGAGACAGCAGAAGTTTGACAGATCCTGGAGTCCATCGGGAAAACTCCTAGTCGTGAGCCGCCAAGCACACGACATAGGAGAAATCCGATGG
>JALTMR010000034.1 GCA_027001525.1 Gammaproteobacteria bacterium | reverse complement strand
ATAGGTACCCTCGGCGGAGAGAATGTCCGCCAGGTCATCGAAAGCAACGAAAATAACCGGGTTGGCCGAGGAATAGGTACCATGGGAAAGGCCCACCACGCGGAAGACATGATCGGTGATCCGCAGGTTATCGCCGATGCCGATACCGGTGATACGGGACAAGACATCGGGGATCACCGCTTCACCACGCTTTGCAAGCCGCCGTCCCGAACTCATCTCCCAGGGCCCTGCGCGATGCTCCCCCGGCTGCAGGCCAACGACAAAAGCGAATAGCCTGCTTCCGCCAGCATCGATGATGTTGGCAAAATAGAGAATGGGCGTGACCCGCTCCACTTCTGGCATCGCTTCGATGATGTCTTTCTTCCAGTCCCAAATATAGGAACTGGCCATGTGCATGTTACCAACACCCGTCTGCATGACCCAGACATCGGGCTGCATATGCGCGGGGTAAGCAACGATTTGCTTCGACTCACCACGGAATACCGCGTCGAAAAACAGCACCAGAACAAAAGCTCCGGCAATACCTAGGCTGCTGCCTACCAGAATACCTCGCTGACTGAAAAGTGATTTCCATGCCCACAAGAACATGTCAAACCCCTTGGAAAACGAGTACGGGATCGGTGCGCCGCACCGAGCGCAAGGGAATCAGTGCACCAACCATGGCCAGCGCGAGAGCAATCACGAGTGTTCGGACCAGGACCAACGGCTCATAGATACTGATGAGATAAACCGGCGCCACGGCTTCGATCTGCTCTTTCAATAACCAGGCCAGCAAGACTCCCAATGGCAAAGCCAGTGCCATCATCAACAGTGACTGAGCCACTACCATCGCCACCAGATACCCATATTCGAACCCTAGCGCCTTCATGATGGCAAAGTTGCGCAGCCGGGCACGCACATCGGCATACAGAATCAAACCCACCACCAGCAAGCCAATGACCCAAGCCACACTTGCCAGCAGGCCCATAATAGGTCGGTAAAACGTGCGCGCCATATTGACGTCCCGTGCAGCCAGTTCAGCAGGTGTGAACACATCCACTTCTGGCACACGATTTTCTATGCTTTGTTGCACGGCCAGGCGATCCGCCTGTGGTGCAAGCTCAATGAGCAGAAAGCTCAACAACGGAAAGGTGCTGAGGTCTGGCGCAATCTCGGATTCCATGAACAGATCGATCATGCCGTCATACCCAATAAAGGCGAAAGGCATGAAAAAGGCCGCTTCATCGGTGATACCGGAAACCCGGAAATCAAAACCGGAAATTGCGAGCCTGTCGCCAACCGCAAGGCCGTACTTGAGTGCCAATGTCTGATCGATGACGATATCACGGCTTTGTTGAACAGCCGCGCCCTCGATAAACGACGTGGGGCCCCCGAGCGTATCGTATACCAGCACATAGATCGGCGTGAGTTTGCCATCTTTTTTGTAGATCACCGCCAACGCGGTCATGGGATGCGCATTGACCACACCGTCGACAGCTTCCACGGCCTGGCGTGTAAGCTGGGGTAACGACGAACGCGCGGCGACAAAATTCTGCACGCCCGCCTGGGTGGCGATAAGGTCGGCCTGGCGATTGTCAATGACCCGTTCCAGTTGCCGATATTGCCCCTGCTCGAAACCATCGAGCACAAGGATCACGGCGATGACCGCAGCAATAGCGAAAGCTGTCAGCAAGGTACGGATGCGATCCAGTTTCAGTTGTTTCCAGGCCAGCCAGAACATGGGGATTTCCTATCGAAAGAATCCACTATCGCTTTGAATGGACGTATGATGAGTGTAGGAGTCAAATACCGCTACAAGCAAGTGATTCCTTTGGCCTGCCCCCGTTCAATACACATAGGAGGAGAACGACTGGGCCAAACCATGATGACTAAGCTTTTGTGACCCCCTGCCGATAGAGCCGGTCAAGTCCCAATTCTGCTGTAAATTCTCTCGCAGATTCGGTGTCGCTCCGGGCTCAGTGGTCGATGCCGACCACCTTGTCCT
>JALTMR010000033.1 GCA_027001525.1 Gammaproteobacteria bacterium | reverse complement strand
CACGCGGTGTTCCGCCAGCACCTGGCCGATGCCATCGGTGAGTTCGTTGCCCACCCGTGCCACCCGCCCGACCAGGATGCGGGCCACCAGCCACACCAGCGCGGCCAGGACGATGACGATGGCGGCCACGCGCCAGGCCATGGCATTGAAGAAGCGGTTCAGGCCGGAGGGGTCCACCTTGCGCCCCACCCACAAGGTGCCGTGACGCTCGGTAACGAACAGGGGCACCCACAACATGGGCTTGCCGCCGGCGCCTTCCCACAGGGCCAGCTTGCGCGAGGCGAAAATCCGTTTCAGGCCGGGATAGGCGGCAAAGGCATCTGCTCCGCTTGTTGACGGCGTGTTGATGAATTCACCGTTCTCCAGCACCCATTCCGTGTCCTTGAATGCCCGCGCCAGTCCTCCGATGTCCAGGGTGATGGAAACGGCACCTTTCACTTTGGGTTGCTGCTGTGTCTCCGACATGCCCAGGATGGGGCTTGCCATTTCCAGGGTCATGTAAAAACGGGGATCATCCTTCAGCCGTTCGCGTTGCAGGTGGATGGGGCTGGTTATCACCATCCCGGGATCGAGACGGGCAATGGCCTGGCGGATGTCTTCGTGAACCCGTTGGGAATCCACGCTCACGGGCTGCAGGCGGAAGCGCGTGCGATCACGCATCAGGTGGTAGCGCAGCCGCCCCTGGGGGTCCAGAAAGCGAATCTCCACCACATCCAGCTGGTCCGCCAGGACATGGTTGATCCAGCTCAAATAGGCTTCCCGCGCCTTGGGGGTCGTCTCGACGGCGGTCTTGTCAGCCGGCTGTTGGCCAAACACCACGCCGGGTTCGGGCAGCTTGGCCAGAAAACGCACGGTTTCGGTGCGGCTGGCCAGGTGCTGATCCAGGTCGTTGAAGTCGGCACGCAGGTTTTGCAGATGGGCGGTCTGGTAGAACTGCTTGACCTGGTCGAAGACCAGGGGCACATTGAGCGCGATGACCGAGACCAGGGGCGCCAGGCCGAACAGCAGCAGAATGAGGAGGATCTGGCTACGCAGTCTCATGGCTGGACATCATACAAGCTCACAACGTCATCGGCACAAAAAAACGGGGGGCAGCCTGAAGCCGCCCCCCGTCGCGAACGATGTACTACGCTCGTTCAGTCGCTGATGCGACAGGCTACTTACTTGGTCTCTGCCTTGGGAGCAGGGGCAACCGGAGCGGGGTAGCCGTAGGGCGCACCGTAGGGAGCAGCATAGGGTGCGGCGTAGGGAGCGGCATACGGAGCATAGCCGTAGGGGGCATAGACGTAGTAGGGGGCGTTGTAGCCATAGCCATTGACATAGACGTTGCCGCGGGCATTGACGCTCATGTTGAAGGACATGTTGCCGTCGCCCATGCCGTTACCCAGGCCATTCCAGGGACCACCCCAGCCCCACCAGGCGTTGGCAGACTGAGCGGTCAGGGCGGAGGCGCCCACCAGAGCGGCAATTGCAATAATCTTTTTCATGGTTTTCTCCCGTTGAGATGTTGGAAATCTGTGTCAAACAACGAGGATAAGTCTATAAGTAAAAATTAATATTAGCAAGTACTAATTATTAGTCTTCACGATTGTTGACATTTTATATAATTTCACCGAAAAACAAACGGATAGGTGTTTCGCCGGTTATTTGCCGATGCAAAAGCTGGAAAAGATGTGACCCAGCAGGTCGTCGGTGGTGAATTCTCCGGTGATTTCGGACAGGTATTGCTGGGCACGGCGGCATTCCTCGGCCACCAGCTCGCCGTCACCCGCCGCCAGGCGCTTTTGCGCCGCGCCGAGACAGGCGCCCGCGTTTTCCAGGGCCTGGACATGCCGGCGCCGCGCGGTGAAGACACCCTCCCCCGGCGCATAGCCCACGCTGCGGGTGAGATGGCCGGTCAAAAGCTCGAGGCCCGCGCCGGTACGCAGGGACAGGCGGATCGCGGTGGTCCCCTCCGCTTCTTCCATTCCGGGCGGCTCGCCGGTGA
>JALTMR010000032.1 GCA_027001525.1 Gammaproteobacteria bacterium | reverse complement strand
TCTAAGTCGGGTTGGCATGGTTTGTATGCAAGTTGCCCAATAGTATCACTCAGAGCGGTGAGTCAGAATGGTTGCACTATACGTTAGTAGTCGTTGACCCCTTAGACGCTGACCTCTATATTGAGGCACTATGAGCGAAGATGCAGCCCAAAAATATGAACAGGAATTGAGCGCCCTGGAAGTCCAGGTTGGGGAGCTTGTGGCCCTGTGCCAGCAGCTCAAGAGTGAGAATCAGGTGCTGCGCAACCAGAATGCAGTGATGAAGGTCGAACGGGCTGAGTTGATCGAAAAAAATGAACTGGCGCGTTCGCGCCTTGAGAGCATGATTTCACGCCTCAGAAGCATGGAGCAGGACTATGGCCACGGATAGTGACACAAAGCCCATCCTGGTCTCTATTTTGGGCAAGGAGTATCGCATTGCCTGTCCGCCAGAGGATAGGGAAGGCCTGCTGATCAGCGCGGCCTACGTGGATGAGAAGATGCGCGAGCTGCGCAATCGGGGCCGTACCCTGGGCCTGGAGAACGTGGCGGTGATGGCGGCGCTGAATATTGCCCATGAGATGCTGGTGGAGAAGACAGATGAGCAGCCCGCCGTGGTGTTTGAACCGACGATTAACGAGCGTCTGCGGCAGTTGAATCAGAAGGTGGAACTGGCGTTGGCGGATATGCGTCAGCTGGAAATTTAGCTCACCGAATTTTTTAATATTCAGTGAAAGAAGAAGGCCCCGTTTTCGGGGCCTTCTTCGTTTTTTCAGGTTGAGCCTGGGGGTCAGGGAGCGACGGGCTCCAGGATCACCCGGATCACCCGGCTGGTGAAGGTGGCCGTGCTGTCATCGAAATGCCCCTGGGCATGGATTCTGCTGATGCCGACGGCGCCGTCCAGCGCCTCTCTCAGGGCGCGGCTGAAGTCGTCAAACTGGCGATAGATTTGGATGGCTTCGGTCTGGCGAATAGCGAAGATGCCGTTGCCGTCTTCGTCAGGTTGCAACGTTGGCGGGAGGGCAAATGTTGTCAGATCGGTGACCATGCGGCGGCGTTTGACGTGGTGACGGCCGGTATCGGCGAGATCAATCACCAGCGCCGTGTCTGACTGGCTGCTGAAAGGCGCGCTGCTCGGTGCTTCCCAGCTCACAAACAGGGCAGCGCGAACGTCGGCTAGATTGATGACGCTCTGAGCCTCGAAATCAGCAGGTGCTGTGCCGAAGGGGGTGACAAAGCCACGCACACGGACGGGGTCTAGAGCCGCGATGTTGTCTAGGGAGAGCGATGAAATCGCGACCTGGTAGTTGCTGGGGTCCGCATCCTGCGCGGGGTCGGTGCCTGTGCCGGTGAAATCGAAAACACCGCTGCGGCGACCGTTCATGTCCTGCAGATCGATGGCCAGTTCTGCGCCGTTGTCCTCGATGACATCGCCGGCGATGTCGTTCATCAGCATACGCACATGGCGCGGCGCGGTCATGGTGGTTTGTGTCAGCTCGCCAATGGCGGCGATGCGCTGACCGACGGAGATATCGTCCTTGCCGAATTCACCCTGAGAGAGCTGGCGGCTGACGGGAGTATCGGGGTTGAGGTTGATGGTGATGTTCTGGTGGAAGGCGAGACGCCCTTCGGCGGTGACCACCGCGCCGGCATCCACGCTGAGCTGGTCGCCATTGCGGGCGGTGACAACGCCAATGACGCTGTCCTGATCGCCGCCGGGTACGCTGCTGCCGGCGTAGACCTCGGTGGCGAGAAAGTCGCGGGTGGTGCGGTTGGGCATGCCGATGACGACGGTCCAGGTGTTTTGCGCCAACTCGCTCATGGCTATCAGCCCGGCATCGCCCTGGTAGCTGGTGCCATTGATTTCGTACATGGTGTCGGCATCGATGTGGGCCTTGAGGTGGCCGAAGCGCCCCAGGCGATGGAGCAGCGGGCGCATGGTCAGCTGGATATGGTTGTGGGCCTGGTCCACCTCATCGAGCAAGCCGCGCAGGCGGTGGGGCTTGGGGTCCTG
>JALTMR010000031.1:545-8211 GCA_027001525.1 Gammaproteobacteria bacterium | reverse complement strand
TATTGGGCAAGTGGATCATGTCGACCAGAATGGCTGCCGCCTCTTTGAGCTGGATTTTAAGAATCTCATCCTTGATGTTGTCGTTATCTTCGCTGGCCACATCGTCGTCACTACTGTCGTCTTCCTCTTTTTTCTCCTGCGGCTCCAGGCCCACGGAGACGCGGAATTTATTCAGGCGTTGCCGGTGCTCTTCCTCCTGTTGCTCGCGCTCTTTTTTGCGCTGCTCTTTTAGCAGGCTGACCGTGGTCTTGTTCATGATGTTATGGCGCTCTTGCGCCTGGGTGAGCAGAAACTCAAAACCTTCGTCCGATGCGAGGCGCTGCTCGTGGCGAGCTTCCACCATCACCAGGTCGGGCTTCTTCGCATCGAAGTGGGCGAAATTGGCCGCTTTGATGTTGGCCCAGGGCAGGGCGTTCTCCAGTGACCGCTCGCCCTGGTCTTCGCTCTGCTCGGCGGTGGGGAAGATAATGTCGGGAATGACGCCCCGGTGCTGGGTGCTGTCACCGTTGACGCGAAAGAACTGGGCGATGGTCAGCTTTAACTGCCCGAGCGTCGGGTGGGGCTCCCGAACAAAGCGGTTCAGGTCGATAATCGACTGCACGGTGCCTTTGCCAAAGGTGGGCTCCCCGATGATGGTACCGCGGCCATAGTCCTGAATGGCACCGGCGAATATCTCAGAGGCCGACGCGCTGTAGCGGTCAACCAGTACGGCCAGCGGGCCGGTGTAGGTGATGGACTTGTCGTCGTCATCGTTGGTCTTTACCTTGCCCTCGCTGTCTCTGATCTGCACCACCGGGCCGGACTTGATAAACAGCCCGGTGAGTGACACCGCCTCTGCCAGGGAGCCGCCACCGTTGCCGCGCAGATCAATGATGATGCCGTCGACTTTCTCTGCCATCAGCTCATCGATTAAAACGTGGGTGTCGCGGGTTGTGCTGCGGTAGTCCTCTTCGCCGCGGGCATAGGCGTCGAAGTCCATGTAAAAGGTGGGAATGGTGATGACACCGATGCGTGAGACGCTATCGCCTTCCCCGTGAGGCGGCACCTCGATAATGGATTTTTTGGCCTGCTGCTCTTCCAGCTTGATTTTGTTGCGGACGATGGTGATCTCCTTGGCCGGGCCATCGAGCCCTGTTTCGTGAGGCAGGATCTGGAGACGGACGACGGAGTCCTTGGGGCCGCGGATCAGGTCCACCACATCGTCAAGGCGCCAGCCCACCACATCTTCGATCTTGCCATCCTCGCCCTGGGCAACACCGGTGATACGGTCATCAGCGTGGAGCTGGCCACCCAGATCAGCCGGACCGCCTTTAACGACACTCTGTACCACGGTGTAGTCGTCCTCAGTGCGCAGCACCGCGCCGATGCCCTCCAGAGACAGACTCATGTTGATCTTGAAATTCTCCGACGCGCGCGGTGAAAAATAGGAGGTGTGGGGTTCAACAGTCTGCAGGTAGGCGTTGATAAACAGGGCGTAGACATCTTCCGCCTTAAACTGTTCTGAACGTGACTTGAGGCGTTCGTAACGTTTGCGCAGTGTCTTCTTTAACTCTTCGTCGCTTTTATGCGCCAGCGATAAGATCAGCACATCATTTTTTACCCGTTTGCGCCAGATCTCATCCAGCTCAGCTCTATCTTTGGGCCACGCCGCCTCGCTGCGGTCAAAGCGGTAGCTCTCATCCCGGGTGAAGTCGAACGGTTGCGTCAGGCGCTCCAGCGCATAGTCGGCCCGCTCGATGCGGCGCTGGTTGAATACCTTGAATATTTCAAATGCGGGCTGCAGTTTACCGCTGTGGAGTGAATCGTCCAGTAGCGTTTTATAACGTTGAAAAGCATCAATGTCGGCCTGGGTGAAGATGTTCCGGTTGGGGTCCAGCGCATCGATGTAGTGGTTGAGTATGTCAGCAGACTGCTCATCATTGAGAGGCGTCTTCTTGTAGTGGTACTGCTCGATAAATTTGGTTGTCAGTACCGCCGAGACGCCGTGCTCCGGTGCGGGTGCCAGCGGTGCGGAGTTGCCCACGGTGGCCGAGGCCGTGCCGAGGCTGAGCAGCAGAACGAATAGAGCAATGCTTTGTTTAATCATCGTATTACCAGGTGGTTTGTCTCTGGGAAGCTTGTTGCCGGAAAAGGGTGGTGTGCCGTTGAATGTGGGACAGTATAAACCATCAGGCGTTCGATGGTGGGGCGACACTTTAGTTTCCATGCTGAAGCAAGGGGCCGTCGGGCGGGCCCCTGCTGCGTCAGTCTGTTATTTGATGATGCGGTAGCACGGTTTGTACTCCGTCCCCGGCAGTTTCATGCGCTGGCGGGCAACGAAGGAGGCAAGCAGGGAGTCGAGCGCAGCCATGATCTGTTTGTCTCCACGGATTTCAAACAGCCCGTGCTCTTCGATGGCGCGGATGCCCTCATCTTTCACATTACCGGCCACGATGCCGGAAAAAGCGCGTCGCAGGTTGGCTGCCAGTTGGTGCACGTCCTGGGCTTTGGTCAATGCCAGGTTGGCCATGTTTTCGTGGGTGGGCTCAAAGGGCTTTTGAAACTCGTGCTCGATCGCCAGCAGCCAGTTGAAGTAGTAGGCATCACTGGTCTTGCGGCGGAACTGCAACACCTCCTCGATGCCCGCCTTGACCTCTCTGGCCACAGCGGCCGGGTCGTTGATAATAATTTTGTAGCGCTTCTGGGCCTCTTCCCCCAGGGTATCGCCGATAAACTGGTGGATCTCGTCAAAGTGCTGCCGGGCTTCTGCCGGGCCGGTCAAAATGAAGGGGAAGGGAATGTCCCTGTTTTTGGGGTGCAGCAGAATGCCCAGCAGATAGAGAATCTCCTCCGCCGTGCCTGCCCCCCCGGGGAAGACCACGATGGCGTGCCCCGTGCGGACAAATGCCTCCAGCCGTTTTTCGATGTCGGGCAGAATCACCAGGTTGTTAACGATGGGGTTGGGGGATTCCGCCGCGATAATGCCGGGCTCTGAGATGCCTACGTAGCGACCGTCACTGATACGCTGTTTGGCGTGGCCGATTGTGGCCCCTTTCATCGGTCCCTTCATGGCCCCGGGGCCGCAGCCGGTGCAGATATCCATGCCCCGCAGCCCCAGCTCATGGCCCACCTCTTTGGTGTACTCATATTCCGGTCGCTTAATGGAGTGCCCGCCCCAGCACACCACCAGGTTAGGGTTGGGGGTGGGTTCCAGCAGGTGGGCATTGCGCAAGATGTGAAAAACCGCATCGGTAATGCCCTCGGAGCTGTTTAGATCGAATTTGCAAGTACCCTCTATCTCATTGTTTACGTAGACAATGTCCCGCAATACCGTAAACAGATGTTCGTTGATACCCTTGATCATTTTGCCATCAACAAACGCGTGAGCCGGTGCGTTGGTGACCTCCAGCTTAATGCCACGCTCCTGCTGAATGACCTTGATGTCGAAATTGGGGTAGCGCTCCAACAGCTCCTTGCCGTCGTCAAGACTGCTGCCGCAGTTGAGCACCGCCAGAGAGCAGTTGCGAAAGACGCGGTACAGACCGTTCTGACTGGCATCTGCCAGACGGCTAACCTCCGTCTTGGAGAGAATATCGAGCCGACCTTCGGGGGTGATTCGGGCGTCTATTACATCGTAGTTCATGGTGTTCAACCTCCTGCCTATCCGTTTTTCGTGAGTAAGCTTTCCCTGCTTAATCAACCAACACCTGTTCTGTAGAAGCGGCCAGGTGTCATTATTCTTTATTAGTTCTTGCTAATGCTTGGTGTCAGCTCATGGGCTACATGCCAATGAAAACAAGGGATTAGAAATGGTTTTACAAGTGGCGTCAATGGGGGGGAGCGCTGATGGTAGTGCCCCGTGCCAGGGGAGCAGCCAGGTAGCCCTTTGGCCCCTCAAACGAGTGTTACACTATGATCTATAAGTGTTATGACTTAGACAGAGGAGAGTGCTGATGAGCGATTTGGTTCGATTTGGTGTTTCTATTGAGGAGGAGCTACTGGAAAGCTTTGACGAAGAGATAAAGAAGAAGGGCTATGCAAGTCGATCGGAGGCGATTCGGGACCTTATTCGGGACCACATGGTGAACGAGGAGTGGGAGACGGATCAGGAGACCGTCGGCACGATCACCATCGTCTATGACCATCACACGCGGGATCTGTCCGCCAACCTGACCCATATCCAGCACTCGTTTGAAGGGGATATTCGTTCGGTGCTGCATATTCATCTGGACCATAACAACTGTCTTGAAGTACTGGTGGTCCAGGGTAAAGGGCGTCTGTTGCAGCAGTTTGCCGACCAGTTGACCAGCATCCGGGGCGTCAAACATGGCAAACTGACCATGACCACCACAGGTGGTTTGCTGCCTTCGAAAAGCGCTCACCATACCCACGATCACGCGACGCCCTCACACTAGACCCAAATCCGTACTTTCAGAGTCAACTAAGTGCCCTCACATGCGTGGGGGCTGAGGTGTAAATCTGGACATGCCCCAGTGTTGCTAAATTGCAATTGGTGGTACATTTCGTAACACGATTGTTTTTTACGTAATACGTTAGTGATTGATGTGGTTCGTTCATCGAACGTCTCCCCCGCATTACTCCAGATTTTTGAAGGTAAGTGAGCCGTGAATAAAAACGCCAGACCGTCCCCTTTTGTTGCTCTGCTGTCCCTGCTGTTTATGTTGTCAAGCCCCACGGCATTCGCCCACAAGGTGAGTGTCTTTGCCTATGTGGAAGACAACAGTGTGTTCGTGGAAGGCTATTTTGCCGATGGTAAAAAGGCCATGAACAGTGACGTCACTGTTTTCGCCAATGGTGATGAGCTGGTTTTCGAGGGCATAACCAATGATCAGGGCTTGATCGATTTTCCGCTGCCCAAGGTGGAGTCTGAATTGAGAATCGCACTCAATGCGGGAGCAGGGCATCGTGGTGAATATGTCATACCGGCCGAGGAGGTGAAGGGCGCGCTGGAGACAGAAGAGGCGGTTGTTCACTCCACCGTGGCTCCTCCTGCTGATGAAAAAGCAGCGCCTGCCCAGATAAAACAGGAGAAGGGGGATAGTGGTGCGGCTGCGGGTACAGCTGCCATCGACCCAGTTCAGTTGGAAGTGGTGGTAAAACATGCAGTGGCCGAGGCAATCAAGCCCCTGGTGCGAGAGTTGGCGGCCTCGCAGGAGCATGTCTCCTTTACCCAAAAGGTGGCCGGCATCGGGTATATTTTCGGGGTATTGGGCATATTTGCTTACCTGGCTGCCCGTAAAAAAGAGGCGGCAGCGAAGAAGGCTTAGTCCCTGATTGGCCTACGTATTTACTCGATAGCAATGATTTATATATCGTGCTACGCTGGCCTGCACTTGATAGTTTGAGACGGGTAGGGCAGATAAGCCCCTGAATAATAAAACAACAAGCGAGTGGTGATATATGCATATCGCTGATGGAATCGTCTCCGCACCTGTGTTGGTTGCGGGCTTTGGAGCAACCGCATTGCTGGCGGCGGCGACGATGCGAAACATAGAGACAGACGAAATTCCAAAAATTTCTGTGGCCACGGCAGTTTTCTTTGTGGCCAACTTCATTCATGTGCCATTAGGTGTGGTCAGCATCCATCTGATACTCAACGGGCTGGTGGGCGTTCTGCTGGGCAAGCGGGCCTTCCCCGCCATTATGCTCGGGGTGGTATTACAGTCCTTTTTCGGCTTTGGCGGTGTTTCGGTCATTGGTGTGAATAGCGTCATGCTGGGGGGCGGGGCGCTGTGTGCCTACGGCATTTGGCAACTGCGCCACTACGTCTCGATTCCGAAAAAAGAGGTGGTGTTTGGCGCGCTGGCCGGAGCGCTGGGTATTTTCTTCTCCGGTTGCATTCTGGCGCTGGCCCTGGCGACCACAGGCGAGGCGTTTGTGGAATCTGCCAAGCTGGTGCTTGGCTGGCATGTGGTGCTTATGTTGCTTGAAGGTGCGGTGACGGGAGCGTGTGTCGGATTCATCGCCCGTGCCAAGCCGGAACTTCTGGCGGGGCAACGCCTGGTCGCGGCCAACTAGGACGCGCCGATTATGGGACTCGATATCGATCGCCACGCCCACCTGGCGTCAGCCATTCAGACCTGGGATCCGCGGGTCAAAATATTCAGCCTGGGCCTGTTCGCGATGGTGACTGCCGTGTTGCAGACCCTGCCTCTGGCACTTGTCGCCTTGCTGATCGCCCTCGTCGTGCTGTTTGTTTCCCGCATTCCCCTGGGGTTTGTCTACGCGGCGATGAAGTGGCTTATTGTGCTGTTGTTGCCTTTTTTCCTGATTTTGCCTTTGACCTATCCCGGTGAAGTGAACTCCGAATTTTTAGGCATTCCCTTTGCCATTGAGGGCGTGCGCCTGTCGGTCATGATAGTGGTCAAGGCCATTGCCATTATGACCATCGCCTTTGTGACCTTTGGTTCCACCCGTTTCGACATCTCCATGATTGCACTCCGGCACCTGAAGTGCCCCAGCATCATTGTGCAGATGCTGCTCTTCAGTTACCGCTACATCTTTCTTTTCTTCTCGGAGATGAAGCGTCTCGACACTGCCATGAAAGCGCGGGGATTCGTCAAAAAGCCCAATATGTACACGATGAAAGTGGTGGGTGGTTTTGTGGGAACCTTGCTGATTCGCAGCTTTGAGCGCACCGAACGCATCTACAATGCCATGCTCTCCAAGGGGTATCAGGGTGAGCTGCACACGCTGGTCGAATTCAAGGCGGACAATAAAGATAAATTAAAAGCGGTGCTCATGGTGCTGATTACCCTGGCAATTATCGCCGGCGATCTATCGGGTATCTTTGCCGTTGCAGAGCAGGCCTGGTACTAAAGGGCATCTTAAACCCCAAGCCCGCTCCATCGGCGTTGCAAATTTTGGCAATAGTCCCGCTATTGCCCGCAATTTGCGCCTGGATGTAACGAATTCGGGATTCAATCTGCCGCACCCAGAATTGATAGAGGTGCCCCAAAGGAGTCGTATGGACGCTGAATTGGCAATCGAGGTTAAAGATGTCTCATTTTCCTACCCGGATGGGCATCAGGTTTTAAGCGGCGCAAGCTGCACCATTCGCAAGGGTGAGAAGGTGGCATTGATTGGCCCCAATGGTGCGGGTAAGTCGACCTTTATGAGTCTGCTCAATGGTGTGGCAATGGCCACCAAAGGCACGGTTGAAATTGCCGGCATGGAGATCAAAAAAGAGAACCTCAATGCCATTCGTCGCAAGGTGGGAATTGTCTTTCAGGACCCCGATGATCAGCTCTTTAGCCCTACCGTTTTCGATGATGTGGCCTTTGGCCCGCTCAACCTCGGCTTGCCCAGAGATGAAATCGAACACCGGGTGGCCGAGGCATTGGATACCGTCGGCCTGACGGGCTACGACGAGCGCTCTTCGTTCCACCTCTCTTTCGGTGAACGCAAACGCCTGGCCCTGGCCACCGTACTCTCCTATCAGCCCGATATTCTGGTGTTTGATGAGCCTTCCACCAATATGGACCCACTGAATCGCCGCAAACTGATCAAGTGGCTGGCCGACACGGATAAAACCGTCATTCTCTGTACCCACGATCTGGATATCGCCCTGGATGTCTGTGATCGCTGCCTGATGCTCTCGGATGGCCACTTCGTCGCAGATGGCAAGGCATCCGATATTCTCTACAACCGGCACTTGTTGGAAGAG
>JALTMR010000031.1:0-535 GCA_027001525.1 Gammaproteobacteria bacterium | reverse complement strand
TGTGGCAATGGCCACCAAAGGCACGGTTGAAATTGCCGGCATGGAGATCAAAAAAGAGAACCTCAATGCCATTCGTCGCAAGGTGGGAATTGTCTTTCAGGACCCCGATGATCAGCTCTTTAGCCCCACCGTTTTCGATGATGTGGCCTTTGGCCCGCTCAACCTCGGCTTGCCCAGAGATGAAATCGAACACCGGGTGGCCGAGGCATTGGATACCGTCGGCCTGACGGGCTACGACGAGCGCTCTTCGTTCCACCTCTCTTTCGGTGAACGCAAACGCCTGGCCCTGGCCACCGTACTCTCCTATCAGCCCGATATTCTGGTGTTTGATGAGCCTTCCACCAATATGGACCCACTGAATCGCCGCAAACTGATCAAGTGGCTGGCCGACACGGATAAAACCGTCATTCTCTGTACCCACGATCTGGATATCGCCCTGGATGTCTGTGATCGCTGCCTGATGCTCTCGGATGGCCACTTCGTCGCAGATGGCAAGGCATCCGATATTCTCTACAACCGGCACTTGTTGGAAGAG
>JALTMR010000030.1 GCA_027001525.1 Gammaproteobacteria bacterium | reverse complement strand
GATTCCCGCCAAGTATGACCTCTCCAGCATTCGACTGCTGGGTACGGTGGGCGAGCCCATTAATCCGGAGGCCTGGATGTGGTACCAGAAAGTCATCGGTGGAGAGAACTGTCCCATTGTTGATACATGGTGGCAGACCGAAACCGGAGCCAACATGATTGCCCCCATTCCCGGTGCTGTTGCCACGAAACCGGGGTCTTGCACCAAGCCGCTACCGGGCATCATGGCCGACGTGGTGGATGAACAGGGCAACAGCATCACCGCGCCGGACAAGGGTGGTTTTCTGGTGATTAAAAAGCCCTGGCCCTCCATGCTCCGCACCATATGGGGCGATGACCAGCGCTACGTGGACACTTACTGGCCGATGTTTGATGGCAAGTACTACCTGGCGGGCGATAGTGCCCGGCGTGATGCCGATGGCTACTTCTGGATCATGGGTCGTATCGACGATGTGCTCAATGTATCGGGCCACAGACTGGGCACCATGGAGGTGGAATCGGCGCTGGTGGCTCATCCTCTTGTCGCTGAAGCTGCTGTGGTGGGTCGCCCGGACCCCATCAAGGGAGAAGCGATATTTGCTTATGTGGTACTGCGTGGCGAGCGCCCTGAAGGGGGCGTTGATGAGACCTTGACGGCCGAACTTCGGAACTGGGTCGGAGAACAGATTGGTGCGATCGCCAAACCCAGTGAGATTCGTTACGCGGATAACCTGCCTAAAACCCGCTCTGGCAAAATTATGCGGCGCTTGTTACGCACTATCGCCCAGGGCGAAGAGATCACTCAAGACACCTCGACCCTGGAGAACGAGTCGATCCTGTTGCAACTGCAGGGGAAAGCCTGATGAATTTTAGCTGACCCGCAAAAAAAAGGGGGAAAGCCGTTGTCTGGCTACTCCCCCTGTTTTTTCAGACATAAAAAAAGGGTGCCTTAGAAGGCACCCTTAAAAAGGGGAAGGACAACTATCCAGAAGCGATAGCAGGCTTACACTGCTAACCTTCATAAACAAAGGTGTGAACTAACAAAGCCTTTGTTCTAGCGTCGCCAATACTTATATCAAGTGTTATGCCAACTATAATTATTCTTTGTAAATCATAAGGTTAAGACCGGCCTTTCTGTTTTATATCAACAGAAACAGAAAATACGTCGGCTTATGACAACACCATTCCAATAAGGTATCGTAATACCTTGTTTTTAAAAGAGAAACAACTGTCCCCCCGGAGAGACGAGTTAAGATGATTTAAACAATGAAGGTGTGATCTGGTGTTTGTTTAACAACTTGTAAAACTCTGTTCGGTTGCGACCTGCAATGCGAGCGGCCTGGGTGACGTTACCACTGGTCATCCTCAACACCTGAGCCAGATAGTCTCTTTCAAAGCGCCCTCTCGCATCGGCAAAAGAGAGAAGATCATTGGGCTGATTGCGCAGAGCACGCTGCACCAATGAGGGAGGGATCAGACGTGTGGTTGACAGCACGACCACCTGCTCCACCACGTTGTACAAATGGCGGACGTTGCCAGGCCAGGGGGCCGTAATCAGTAATTGCATCGCCTCTTGGGAAAAGCGCCGCTCTTTACGTTTACCTTCGCTGCACAGCTTATCCAGAAAATGGTTCACCAGCAGGGGGATATCTTCACGTCGCTCCGCCAACGAAGGCACCTCCAATGTCACCACGTTCAGGCGATAATAGAGATCTCCCCGAAACTCCTTTTCTTCAACTGCCGTGTGCAGATCCCGGTGGGTTGCGGAAACCAGGCGGACATCCACGGGAATGGTCTGCGTCGAGCCCACCGGACGGATAACCTTTTCCTGCAACACACGTAACAATTTGGCCTGGAAAGGCATGGGCATGTCGCCGATTTCATCGAGAAACAGTGTGCCACCATCGGCTGCCCTGAAAAGCCCATTATGGTCCGATGTGGCTCCGGTAAACGCCCCCTTTTTGTGCCCAAAGAGCTCAGACTCCAGCAACTGCTCGGGAATGGCGCTACAGTTCACCGCAATAAAAGGCATTTTACTTCTGGGGCTGGCCTGGTGGATGGCCTGGGCCAACAGCTCTTTGCCGCTGCCACTCTCCCCCTGCACGAAGACGCTGACTTCGCTTTCGGCAATCAGGCGCGCCTGGTTCAGCAGCTCTTCCATCACCGGACTACGAGTAATGATTTCGCTACGCCACTTCTCGGAGGAAGGCTCTTCCGTTCCTCCTTCACCACCAGCCAGTTCAAACGCATCCCCCAGCTTCTGCAACAACTCCTTGGCATCGAACGGCTTGGTCAGAAAGCTGAAAATTCCTTCGGCTGTCGCTTCCACTGCATCGGGGATGGTGCCATGAGCTGTCAGCATGATGACAGGGAGTGTCGGCGCCTGGTCGTGTATGGCTTTGAACAGCGCCAAGCCGTCCATTCCCTCCATACGCAGGTCGGTAATGACCACACCGGGACGAAACAGTGGCAGGCGTGACAGCGCCTCTTCACCACTGGTGGAACACGCTACTTCATAGCCTGCCGTCTGCAGACGCATCGACAACAGACGCAACAACCCGTGATCGTCATCAACCAGTAACACCTTTTGCTGAGACGCCATACCTTTGCCTACTCCTTGAAATACCTAACGGTTGCGCTGGTGGATGCTCTCTTCGATGGATCTGATCGCTTTGAGTTTATCTTCCAGCCTTTTAATATGCGCTTCGCGCTCTGCTTTCTCCGCGAGCAATTTTTCTTTATCTTTTTTCAGCCACCAAATCTGCCCTCGCTTCAGCTGCAGCTCGGTTAACATGACCACAGCCAGTGCCGGCAACATTTTGGTGGAGAGCTGCTCACGCTCTTCGTCGGACAATTGTTTGTATAAACTCAGGGCCTTGACCTGATCACGCATGCCATCTGAGGAAAATCCTAACATAAAAGCGAGGCGCAGCTTGATATCTGCTGTTTCCCTGGTTGCCAGTTTTTGTTCCAAATAGGCGACAACCGCCTTTTGGCGAGCCGTTGAACCCCCGGCGACGCTGCTCATCACGCCTTCCCAGTTGAGATCGCTCCGCTTGACCGGATAAGCCGCCACCTTGACCGCCGTACTGGCCGCCTCGCCACTGGTCTGAGACGCTGCACGCTCTTTCTTGAACGGATCCACCCACGGGTTGCTCGTACACCCCGCGATGCTGAGCCCGGCCACCAGAAGCGCGGCGATTTTCATGCTATTCATTCCGGCACCTCCCCTGTTTCCTGACTGTGAGGCAGCTTGATAATGAAATAGGCTCCTCCAGATTTACCTTCAACGACCTCCACCGATCCGTTATGCGCATCCACGTACTCCTTAACTATGGATAAACCCAGCCCCGTCCCCTTTACGTGACTAATGTAATCGCCCTTGGCCTGATAAAATGCCTCAAATATCCTCCCCCGTTCCTCAGCAGGAATCCCGGGGCCATCGTCCGTCACACCTAACATGACGAAGTTGGGCGAATTCACCGTTGCCACACGAATACAGCCCCCGATGGGGGAATATTTACATGCGTTTGATATCAGGTTGTCGACGACAACGCTTATCTTCTCCCGATCAGCCGTCAGATGGGGAGACTTAAATGTTTTATCAATAGATATTTTCTTGGATATCAATGCAAGCTTGTGTTTATTAAGAACTTCTTCCACTACATCGTCAAGGCAGAACAGGCTCGGCTTTAATGGATCAGCCTGGCCCTTTGCCCCGCCAAAGCGCAGCAGGTCTTCAATCAGGCGCTGCAACTGCAAGCTATTATCGGTGAGAATGGCCGCAATTTCTTTCTGATTATCGTTGAGCTTTCCAATCAGCTCCTCGGTCAGAAGCTCGGACCCTTCGCGGATATTGGTCAGTGGCGTTTTGAGCTCGTGAGAGATGTGGCGTAAAAATTTCAGTTTGTGGGCTTCAACCTCTGACAGGCGTATTCGCAACCAGTCCAGGCGCTCCCCCAGCGCTTCAAAATCCTGGGGGCCTTTGAGTGCGATGGGGCATGTGAGATCACCATCGCCCAGCCGTCGAATGGCGGTGTCCATATCCCGCATTAAACGGGTGATCGTCAGAATAAAAAAGACGGCAAAGGCGATCACCAAAGGTAAAAAGGCGATGGCCTGCCAGAAAAATGTCTGCTGCATCTCAACAGCGACAGCACGAGTGCGGGAGACCTCGTTATCAATCAGCTGATTGTTGTGCTCCATCAAGCTGCTGGTCTTCGCTGACAACTGGGCAAACTGCTCTTCCAGTACTGGTGCGGCCTTGAACTGGTTGGGGTCGTGGAGATACTCGTTTACGTGCTGCTCCTGGCTCTTTAGCTGTTCAAGGAGAACCCGTTGTGTCGGCACCAACGCCAGCTCGGCCAGCTTGGTCATTGCTTCGAGAAATTTGAGGTGGTTGTCACGATAGGCCTGATAGAGATCAAAATCACCCAGTACGTGGAACTGCCGCGCATTTCGCTCCATCGCCGTAGCATGTTCCACCAACATCCGGCTATAGCGGGTTGCGTCCACCGCTTGCAGCACGGCACGCTCACTCTGGCGAGAGAGCTGTTCAACTGAAATCCCCACTTGCACAAGCACTACAACCAACGGCATGGCCACCAGCAAAAACCCGGCAATAATCAGATGGGAAATGGACTTTATTTTGAGTAATTTCACAGGGCCTGACGAAATCCGTTCCAAATTGCGTAGCCCTTTCCACAAAGCGAAAAGTTAATGGCCCACAAAACCGCCTAAAAAGGTAGGCAATTCTAGCATGCCCGGCGGTGCTTTCCGCTAAGACTTCCCTCCCCTTGCCGTTATAATCCTCTGCCATTATCTCCCCCGGGTGTCAGACCGTGACAAATTACAAACACATCACCTCAACCGATAACCCTCGCTACAAACAGTTGAGGAAGTTGGCTCATAGCCCTCGCGAGCGGCGCAAGAGCGGTCAAACGCTGTTGGACGGCGCGCATCTACTACACGCATTGGCACAGATAAAAGGTTCCCCTCTCCTGTTTATCTTGCGTGACGGGAGTGAGCAGGACGATGAGATTCAACGCGGTCTGGCTGTTTTTCCCAAGGTTGAAAAAGTTGTTCTGACCCCGGCGCTTTTTGATGCCCTCTCCCCAGTTGACACGCCGACAGGCATCCTCACGCTCTACTCTCCGCCGTCCCAGCCGCCTGTAGAGGCGCGGTGTGCAGTGCTGCTTGAGAACATCCAGGATCCGGGAAACCTGGGCAGCATCCTCCGCACAGCAGCTGCGGCCGGGGCAGATGCCGTCTATTTGTCCAGGGGGTGTACGGAGGCCTGGTCACCCAAAGCGTTACGAGCGGCCATGGGCGCCCACTTCGTTATGCCCATTTATGAAAGAGAGGAACTTGAAGAGGTCTGTGCTCACTTTCCCATGGTGATAGCCACTACCCTCGGTGCAGAGCACTCGCTCTACGATCTTGATTTGAGCGGTAAACTTGCCTTTTTATTTGGCAACGAAGGCGCAGGGTTGGGCGCGGCACTCGCTGCCCAGGCAAGCCACCGCATCAGAATCCCCATGCCGGGGAAGGTGGAATCGCTGAATGTCGCTGCCGCCGCTGCGGTTTGTCTGTACGAACGAGTGCGGCAGGTCGGTCCTTAGAAACGCAGGCCTTTGAGTTTATCTTTGAGTCGATCTTTTAACTCCTCGCGCTGCTCATCCATGGCATCTTTCACTTGTGCTTTCAGCAGCGCCTCGGTAGTGGCTATTTTCTGATCGATATCCCCTTGATACTGGTTAAAGGAAGCCAAACGCTGCCGATAAGGCCCTGCCACTGCGGTCACCTGTTCATCCAGGCGCGTTTTTAGTCGCTGCTCCAAAGCGGCCTGACGCGCCTTGACGGTGCGAGAGAGGCTGCTCTTTAGCTTCTCGTCCAGATCAGAGCGAATCCGAACGTCAGGCGACAGGGGCGTCCCCCCAAGCGTGACAACCGCTGAGAAACGGTCAATCCCCGCCAGAACGGACTTCATGCCAGCGCCCTGCTCTCCCCCCAGCTGCCATTCGACGTTTTTAAAGCGGGAATCCACTTTTCCCTGTAGATCATCCTGGGTGATATCGGCCTCGCCATTCATCGTCAGCTGAGCCCGCGCCAGGGATACGGCCATTTTTTTACTCTCCAGCAAGTCAACATTTTGGAGCTGCCACCCCTCGATAGCCCAGGTCAGACGGTCTGAGGCCTGCTCTGGGTCAACGTGGTCAAATACCCCGTCGACGCGAAGTGCCTCCATACCTGCCAATGACTCCCCCACCGCCTTGAGTCGCATGGGGCGACCCAGGATTGCCGGCTGAGGGGTAACATCGGCAAGCACTACCACGATATTGCCATTGCCCGTCTCCAGCCCCAGCCTGGCTTGACGAACAAGCAGGTCAGGCAGATCTTCTCGGGTAGGAAAGCGGATCACCCGTCCCTCCCCTCGGGGCGGTGCGGGCGGCTCCTCGTGCTCGTCGGCCTGACTCAGTTGTTGCAACTGCGTAAGCCAGGGCTGTGCTTTTTCAATCCAGCGCTGGGCCTGTTCACCCAAAAACAGACCACCAAAATTGGCCAGGTTATCGCTGCTCAAGCTGTACTTCTCTCTGATCTTCGCCAAATCCTGGGCCGGCGCCTGCTTCAACTTAGCGAACTCCGCGCCAAGCTCAGTTCTGGCGCTTTTGATCACCTCTTTAGCTGCACTCAAGGCCTCTTTATCGCGACGAATATCTTTTTTCAGCTGATCCAGAGCCGCTTTACGACGTTTAAAGTCATCGAGTGACGTGACTTTACCTGCGGTGATTTCGTCAACGCGTTGCTGGTACGCCTGTAACGCCACCTGATCAGGCAGTGCCTCCAGGCGCTGTTCAATCTGTTCCCGACTTGAGGCAACGCGTTGCCCAAACGCTTCAGAAAGGGCAAGGGTAGCCAACGGCTCTCGTGCGAGAATTTCATCAACACTGGGAAGGTTTTTATTCAGTGCGGCCAAATCAGCTGGCTGACCATCGCTCTCGGGGCTGCGTTCTTCGGGCGCTGCGCTGCGAGGCTCCGCTAACGCTCCAGAACGAGCTCGTAGCGTATTCAAACGCACCCGCTCGGCAACCAACTCATCCACAATCAGCTGTCCCCAAAGCAGCTTGCCAGGTTCAATGCGCGCCTCCACCACACCGAGTTGCACCAGGTTTTGCATGGGATTATCAGGATCAGTGACTTGCAAATTTGACAGTGTCACCCCGAATGGGGAGAAGGTCAGTACGGCGTCATCCAGCTCCACCCGAGCCCCCACAGCGGCACTTCCGCCCTCTTCGATGGCCAGCTTGATCAGCCAGCCGGCAGCCAGAAACCAGATAGCAGCAAACAACGCGATGAGACCAATAAAAGCGATTAACCCTGCGGGACGTACTATTTTCTTCATGCCAGCGCCCCACCCGATAGCTTGCTGTAGATCTGATAAAACTTGCTCGCTTTGAGCAGTTTCATCAGCTTCGTCTTCATCACCCAGGCCAGCAAGTGTTGACGGTATTTTTTCACCAGAAAATTAACCACCAGGAAAAAAGGCAATGCTGCCAGCAGCCCGGTCACCAATCCACCCAGCACCAGAGTGTTATTAAAGTGGGCCAGGCGCGCCAGATCGCTGCCATAGAGTGTCGTCCACAACTCCTGGAGGGCAGGTGCCGTCAGCAGAGCATAGCCAACCCCCTCCATCAGCGGATCAAAAAGATAGGCCACTCCGGAGAAGACAATGGCGGCCAATAGGAATGCGGTGAAATTGATACGAAAAACCGTAACAACAAACAATAAAACCAGATTACTCAAACTCCACAACGGCGTCAGCCCCAGGATCATCCCCAGGGTAAACCCCAAACTTACCTGAACAGGACTCCCCCCGGCATTCAGCGTCTTGAGCAGCTTTGCGAGCAACGTCAACATATCAACCCCTTCCTGGATGCTGAAAACATGTAAGCATCAACCGCGAAAGAATGGATGAAGCGGGACCTAAATTCAAGTAGTTAGCAGGTTCTGAAACGCCACTCAGGCGAGCGGGTGCCCCGATGAAGTTGGCCTCAGCTACTCCTCAGGCACAAACCGCAGGGCCAGACCGTTATTACACCAACGCTGGCCTGTGGGCTCCGGTCCGTCGTTAAATACATGGCCCTGGTGGCCCCCGCAACGGGCGCAATGGTACTCCTTGCGGGGAAAGATCAGTTTGAAATCGAGTTTGGTGTCGATATGGCCAGCCACGTGGTCGAAGAAGCTGGGCCAACCGGTG
>JALTMR010000029.1 GCA_027001525.1 Gammaproteobacteria bacterium | reverse complement strand
AAGGGAGGTGGCTATGGTGTTGCGCGGTAAGGTTTTACGCTGTATCGGTTTATTGATCGTCCTGCTTGCGGGCGGGTGTGACCAGCACGACCCGAGAAGAGGGGATGTGAACTATGGCCTGGGGAGTGTGAATCTCGATGACCTCTACAGCTACCAGAGTGACGGGCCCTATAGCAATGTGCTGAAACGCTGTGTTGCCATCCGGTTTGCCTTTGAATCCTGCACCTTGAACACCTTGCCCCTGCTGGGTCAGGAGCGTGCCGTACCGTCGGTGAGTGACGTGATGAAGCGGCTCGCCGTCTCGCACGCGTGGATGGGGGATAATTTCAGACTGGTGCTGGAGAGCATGCCGGATGACGTGCTTCTGTTACTGCGCTCGGTGACGGCCATTGTGATTGATGCTGACATCAAGCCCGCTTTTTATGATCCGACCACCGGGGCGATCTACCTCGATCCGGATTTTTTATGGCTGACGGTGACTGAAAGAGCGACGCTGCCGAGCCGGAGCGATTTTCGGGAAAATTATGGCCGGGACCTCCAGTTTGTTGACCTGTGGCGTTATGTGAGAAACAACGACTGGGCCTGGTCGTCCCCCGATCCGGCCGACAACATTGATCGTACGCTGACGGAGATACGCCTGCCTTTTGCACGGCTGCTCTACCATGAGTTGGCACACGCCAACGATATGGCCCCCGTCGACCTGATAGCCACCTTCAGCGGTGCCACCACAATCTACCAGGCCATCAATGCCATTGGATCACAGTGGTTGTCGACCCAGCTGATCGCCAGCTACCCCTTGCATTCCGATGCGCTGAAGCAGATTGCCCAGGTCAAATTTAACGGCCAGCCATCGACGGCAGAGCAGCGTGCCTACTCCCCGGCCGACGTTGGATCGTTGTTCCAGAGTGACGGGGCCGACATGCTCTACAACTACACCACGCCCCATGAGGACTTCGCCCTGCTGTTTGAAGAGACGATGATGAAGTACCATTTCGATGCCGAGCTGGACGTGGCATTCACTAACAACCCGGCGGGGGAGCAGTTGAGCTGTGATGACTACCAGGTGGCCTGGGGGCAGCGTAACCGCATCGCCTCGCCACTGGTAACGCCCAGAGCGCAGAATGTGGCCACCCAGCTGCTGCCCGGCACTGACTGGTCAACATTTTTCAGTAGTGACGTCGGTACCACGATTCAGATGCCGGCCGGCGGCTGGTGTGAGAACCTTGTTCAGGGCAGCGCTGCGGTGGCCAGCCGCAGCAGGCGCGTCACTGCCCCGATGGTGATGCCGGAGGAGAATCTGCGGCCACCGCACTGACCGGGTCCTGGTGGATCACGACATCGGCATGAGGGAAACGCTGCTTGATGGTGTGCTCCACCTCATCGGCAATGGCGTGCGCCCTGAGCAGGGGCAGGTCATCGTCCATTTCAAGATGTAACTGAATCATCTCGATGCGGCCGGACAGCCGCGTGCGCAGATCATGAAAGCCGTGCACTTCGGGGTGACTGCGGATCAGCTGCTCGATCTGCTCACGCTGCTCATCGGGCAGCTCACGATCGATCAGCTGGTGAAACGCTTCCACACCGATCTGCCAGGCGCTGTAGAGAATGTAACCACCAATGGCCATGGCAAACAGCGGGTCAACGCCGCCCCAGCCGTAACTGGACAAAAGAAGTGAAGCGATAATGGCGGCATTGACCAGCAGGTCGGTTTTATAGTGCAGCGCATCTGCCTTGATGGCCGTCGATCCTGTTTTGCGAATGACGTAGTTTTGATAGGAGAGCAGCAACAGCGTGGCAATAATGGAAAACACCATGACGGAGACGCCCACACCCACCTCGTCCACCGGCACGGGCTTTATCAAACGGTCCACGGCTTCCAGCAGCAAAAACACACCGGAACCGGCGATAAATGTAGCCTGAGCCAAACCCGCGACCGATTCGGTCTTGCCGTGACCAAATCGATGCTCATCATCCGGCGGCATAAGCGAATAGCGCACCGCCAGCAGATTGACCAGAGAG
>JALTMR010000028.1 GCA_027001525.1 Gammaproteobacteria bacterium | reverse complement strand
CGCCTCCTCTGACATGATCGCCACCCCCAGCTGCTCCGCCTTGGTCAGCTTTGACCCGGCATCCGCGCCGGCCACAACGTAACCGGTTTTCTTCGATACACTGCCGCTGACTTTCGCCCCCAGCGCCTGCAAACGGGCCTTGGCATCGCTGCGTGACATCGTCGTCAGGGTGCCGGTGAGGACAAAGGTCTGACCCAGCAGCGGCTGGGCGTCAGCGGCGGGGGCCTCTACTGCGGGCCAGTGCACCCCCGCCCTGGTCAGTTTTTCAATAACTTCACGGTTGTGAGACTGGCGAAAAAAGGCGTGGATGTGGGCGGCGACGATGGGGCCGACATCGGGGACGTGCTGCAACGCCTCCTCGTCTGCCGCGGCGATCGCCTCCAGCGTACCGTAGTGCAGCGCCAGCGAGCGGGCAGTGGCCTCCCCCACCTCGCGAACCCCCAGGGCAAAGAGGAATTTCGCCAGCGTGGTGGTCTTGCTCTTTTCGATGGCCAGCTGCAGATTGTCGGCCGATTTGTCGCCCATGCGCGGCAGTGATACGAGGTCGGCGCGACTCAACGAGTAGAGATCGGCCACGTCGTGCACCAGCCCGGCATCCACCAACTGGTCCACCAGCTTATCCCCCAGCCCATCGATATCCATGGCCTTGCGCGACGCAAAATGTTTGATCGCCTGTTTGCGCTGCGCGCCGCAAAAGAGCCCCCCGCTGCAGCGCGCCACCGCCTCGCCTTCTGCCCGAACAATATCGGAGCCACACACCGGGCAGCGACCGGGCATCTGAAACGGCACCGCCTCCGGGGGCCGTTTGGCGAGCACGACGCTCACCACCTCGGGGATCACATCACCGGCACGCCGCACAATCACCGTGTCGCCCACGCGCACATCCTTGCGGCGAACTTCGTCCTCGTTGTGAAGCGTGGCGTTGCTGACGATCACCCCCCCCACATGCACGGGAGCCAAGCGGGCAACAGGGGTAATCGCACCGGTTCGCCCCACCTGAACCTCAATATCCACCACGGTGGTCAGCTCTTCCTGGGCCGGAAATTTATGGGCGATGGCCCAGCGCGGCGCACGCGCCACAAAGCCTAACTTTTGACGATAGTCGAGGCGGTTGACCTTGTAGACAACGCCATCAATCTCATACGACAGGGCAGCCCTCTTTTCGCCGATTTTTTGGTAGTAATCGAGCAGACCCGAGACGCCGTTGACGCAGGCAATATCCGGCGAGATACGCAGGCCCCACGTTTTCAGTGTCTGCAACGTATCGAAATGGTTGTCGGGCAGGTGGCCCTCCGTCACCTCGCCCACGCCATAGCAGAACATGGCCAGTTTTCGTTTGGCCGTGACCCGTGGGTCGAGCTGACGCAGACTCCCCGCCGCCGCATTGCGCGGGTTGGCGAACTCTTTTTCACCTTTGGCCCGCGCCCTTTTGTTCAGCGCCTCAAATTCCGCCTTGGGCATATAGACCTCGCCCCGCACCTCCAGCACCGGCGGGTAGCGCTCGCCTGTCAGGCGCAACGGCACGGAGGCGATGGTGCGCACATTGTGGGTGACATTTTCCCCGCTGACGCCATCGCCCCGCGTCGCCGCCTGCACCAACAGGCCGTCCACGTAACGCAGGCTGATTGCCAGGCCATCCAGCTTTGGTTCCGCGACGTACTCAATCTCCTCATCAAGCGCCAGGCGCTCACGCACGCGACGATCAAAATCCTCTACCTCCTCTGCGCTAAAAGCGTTGTCGAGGGAGAGCATGGGCATGGCGTGGGTGACCTGCTCAAACGCCTTGAGCGGCTCGGCCCCCACACGCTGGGTGGGCGAGTCCGGCGTGATCAGTTCCGGGTGGGCCGCCTCCAGATCCTGCAACTGCCGCAGCAGGCGGTCGTACTCCGCATCGGGAATTTGCGGTGCGTCCAGCACATAGTAGAGGTGGTTGTGGTGGTTAATCTCTTGGCGCAACTCAGCAATACGCCGGGCTGCTTCAGCTGCAACGGTCATAAGGGGTTCAAACTTGGTTATAAAATTTAGGGCACCTCTATTAATTCTGGATGTGGCAGATTAAATCCCAAATTCGTTACATCCAGGCGCAAATTGCGGGCAATAGCGGGACTATTGCCAAAATTTGCAACACCGATGTAGCGGGTTTGGGGTTTAAGGTGCGCATTCATGAATTGATAGAGGTGCCCTTTAGTTATAAAGCCTGGCTGTGAAAGGTAGGGTGGACTACTTGGACGCCAGCCACTTCAGATCATACGCCACGATCTTTTCACGCATGTGATCGATGGCCGAGTGAGTCAACACGCTACGGCGTTCGTCGCGCACCTCGCCCCCAAGACGCTCTGCCAGGATGTGCGCCATATCGAGCATCATGTTGAAGGTATTCAGACCGTTGCCATGATCGTTGGGAAACTGGATAAAAAGGCTCACGCCAGGGGAGCGGAAACGATCCACGCGGGAGAGATCAAACGTCCCCGGATTCACCATGTTCACCAGGCTGAACAGCGGCATGCCGTTATCACGGTAGTGGAAAATGCCCATCTCGCCATGCCGCCAGCCATTGTCTTCCAGCGCGGAGAAAAAACCCGAGCCGGTAAACACTTCGCCATCAAGGGCCATGACGTTAAGCACGATGACCCACTCCGGTGCGCCCTGGCGATAGGCACCGGCCAGTGGCTCCTCGGCTTCCTCCTGTTTATCACCAATAATCTTGTCGAAAAAAGAGAGCTTGGAAGCGGCTGTGGAGGCTTTTTTAGGCTCGCTATTGTGGAGGGATTTATCCGGCTGCTTCTTCTCCGCAGACGCCACAACAACGGGAGCCACGGCGGCGTCAGGGCGAGCGGACGACGCGGCGTGCTCAGCACCACCTTCGGGGTTCATCTGAGCGCTGAGCTGATGCAGCTCCTCGGAAATTTTCGCCTCCGACAGGTAGTCATCCGCCACCACAACCGGGGTGGATTTGGCATCTTTCTGCCCGTCCTTGTCGAACAACACACTGTGATCGACATCGTCCCAGTTCTGCTGCTGACGCTTTCCCTTCATACGGGCCACGCCAACCAAAACCATTACCACCCCCACCACGGTTAAAACCAACAGCAATGAATCCATTAGTAGTAGAACCCTCTACGCTCTTTTGTAATCACTGAATTTGTGCACAAGCTGCCAAATAAAACGGGCTGAATAATCAACCCACCATCTGAATGGCTTCTTCAACATCCACAGCCACCAGACGCGACACCCCGGGCTCGTGCATGGTAACACCCGTCAGGTGTTCACCCATCTCCATTGTCACCTTGTTGTGGGTGATGAAGATAAACTGCACCGTCTCGGACATGGCTTTCACCATCTCGCAAAAACGCCCGACGTTAGCCTCATCCAGCGGCGCGTCCACCTCGTCCAGCATACAAAACGGCGCCGGGTTGAGCTGAAAGATGGAGAACACCAGCGCCACGGCCGTCAGTGCCTTCTCCCCGCCGGAGAGCAGGTGGATGCTGCTGTTACGCTTGCCCGGTGGTCGCGCCATGATCGTCACACCGGTGTCGAGCAGATCGTCCCCTGTCATATCAAGGTAGGCGTGGCCACCGCCAAACAGTCGGGGGAACAGCGTTTTGATGCCGGAATTGACTTTATCGTAGGTGTCCTTGAAGCGTGTGCGCGTCTCTTTGTCTATCTTGCGAATGGCGTTTTCCAACGTCGTGAGGGCGTCGTTCAGATCCTGCTGCTGAGCGTCGAGATAGTCTTTGCGCTCGGACTGCTCCTTGTACTCATCGATAGCCGCCAGGTTAATCGCTCCAAGGCGCTGAATCTTCTGCTCGATCTCGTTAACCTGCATCTGCCAGCTGTTTTCAGTGGCCTCCGGCGGCAGCTGCGCCTCTACC
The DNA here is from genome assembly GCA_027001525.1 of Gammaproteobacteria bacterium. Lineage (GTDB taxonomy): Bacteria > Pseudomonadota > Gammaproteobacteria > Tenderiales > Tenderiaceae > JALTMR01. The sequence continues at coordinate 4,394 of JALTMR010000028.1, read as the reverse complement.
TCCGCCATGCTGAAGCCGGTCTCGGCAAACTGCTCACTCACTGTTTGGCAACGCACTTTGTACTCCTGCCCGCCCATACGCAGCGTCTCCAGCTCGCTGCGAGTGGCCTGGGCCTGGCGCTCCGCCTGATGGCGCTGCTCGGTCAGCTGGCGCATGGCGTGATCGATCTCCTCCACATGGCGCCGCGCCTGGGTCAGTGCATCTTCCGCCTCAAGGCGTTGCTGCAACAGGGTCTCCAGCTGCTGAGTCATGTCAGCCACCGGGTCTGTGCCGCGCTGCAACGCCTCTTGCAACTCATCCCGGCGACGGCCCAGGTGCGCTACCTGGCTCTCCGTTCTTTCCAGCCGTTTCTGCGTCCCGTCGAGCTGCGCTTTGGCCGATTGCAGCTTAAGGGCGTACTCGTGCACCGCCTCGCGCTCACTGCGGGCCCGCTGGCGAGAGTCGTCCAGCTGAGCCCGCAGTTCATCGCGCTGGTGTTGCAGTTCGTCGCGCCGCTGTTCGTGATCTTCGGTCAGCAGCAGGGCCTCTTCCAGCCGCGCTCGCGCCTCGGCCACCATTGTTTCGTCACGCTCACGCTGTTGATGCAGCTCTTCAATTTCACGTTCAAGACGCTGCTTGCGCTCGTGGTGTTGCTGCACCCGCTCCTGGCGGGCGCTAAGTTGTGACTCGCTGCGCGCCAGCGCCTGAGCGGCCTGATTCAAGCCCGCCTGCAGCTCGTCGCGGCCATGTTCCAGCTCATGCAGGCGGCCCCGGCTCTGGTCGAGGCGCTGCTGAAGCTCCTCCACTCGCTGCGCCGATAGCTCGATCTCATCGCGCAACAAATTCAGCGCCTGCTCGCGCGCCAGCACGCCAGCCTTCTCATCCATTGCGCGGGAGACCCTCAGCCAGTCGGGGCCCAGCCAGACGCCCTCCGGGGTAATAATCGACTCATGGGCCTTGAGCTGACAACGCAGGGCCATGGCCTGCTCTACATGCTCGGCAATGTAGACCCCTCCCAGCAGCGAGACCAGGGAGCGCCGCGCCTGAACCTTGCCCAGCAGCGGCGTGGCCATGGTCGAAGCGTCGGGATCGGTGGCGACGAGGTTGGCGGCCGTATCAAAGACCGTCAGATGGCCCTGGCTTAACTCGTCCAGCGCGGCCGAGACCCCATCCATCCCCTCAACACAGACAGATTCCAGATGGAGCCCCAGCACGGTTTCAACCGCATGTTCCCAGCCCGCTTCAACGTTTAAATCCTGTGCCAGCCGCAAGGCGTCGCCCAGGCCGTGCTGCTGCAGCCAGTCGTTCACCGCGTTCTGGTCTTTCCCCAGCGCCTGCTGTTGCAAGGCCTCCAACGAAGCCTGACGCCCCTGCATGCTCTGCAAGCGACTGCGCTCGGCATCCAGTTCGCTGCTGAGCGTCTGGCCCAGCTCGCGCGCTTCAGCAATCTCCTCGCGCTGCTGCTCGGCCTGATGACGCAGCTGGGTGAGCTGCTCGTCCAGTGTGTCTCGCTGGCGTTTGAAGTCTTCAATTTCCTCGTCCAGCTCCCCCAGAGAGAGCCCCCCCAGCTCGTCGCTCAGGCGTTGCAGGCGAGTGCGCAGTTGATCGAGACCCTGCTCCAGATGGTGGATCCGGGCACGTTCCACTTCGGCGCTGCGCACCTGCTCCGAGGCCTGGTGGTTGAACTCATCCCAGTCGCTTTGCCACAGCTGCATGCGCTCTTCAGCCTGACTCAGAATAGCCGCCGACTCCTGCTCCGCGTCGTGCGCTATGTGTAACTGCTCCTCCCGCATCTCGATATCGAGCGTCAACTCCGCTATCGCTTCGCGGTCGCCCTGCAGGTGCTCCGACGCCTCACGCCAGGCCCGCTCAACCTCGTTAAGTTCGCGCTCCTGCTGGCTGCGGCTCTCCTTGCTGTGTTGAATGCTCTGTTCCAGGCGGGCGATTTCGGAACCCAGCGCGTAGAAGTTGCCCTGCACCTCGTTAAACTGCTCACTCACCTCAACGTGCTGCTGACGGTGTGTCTCCATGGCGGCGTCGACACGGGTCAACTCTGCCAGATGGGACTCCAGCGTGGTCTGCTGCGCTGCGATGGCCTGATCACGCTCCTGCACCAGGGCGTTGAGGTTGCGATAGCGCAGCGCCAGCAGCTGGGCCTTTCGCTCACGCTCCTCCTGTTTCAGCGCTTTATATTTCTCTGCCGTTCTGGCCTGACGCTGCAAGGTGGAGAGACGTTTTTCCAGCTCACCGCACAGGTCGTCAATACGTTCGAGATTTTCGCGGGTGTGGCGCATCCGGTTCTCTGTTTCGCGGCGCCGCTCCTTGTATTTGGAGATGCCCGCGGCCTCTTCAATAAAGACGCGCAGCTCCTCGGGCTTGGCCTCGATCATGCGGGAGATGGTGCCCTGCTCGATAATGGCGTAACTGCGCGGACCAAGCCCGGTGCCGAGAAAGATATCGGTAATGTCCCGCCGCCGGCAGCGGGTGCCGTTGAGATAGTAGTTGGACTGGCCATCGCGCGAGACCTGGCGCCTGATGGAGATCTCGGCATACTGCGCATACTCGCCCCCCAGGCCGCCATCGCTGTTGTCGAAGACCAGCTCCACCGACGCCTGCCCCACCGGCTTGCGGCTGGAGGAGCCGTTGAAAATGACGTCAGACATGGAGGCGCCACGCAGATTTTTGGCCGAACTCTCCCCCATCACCCAGCGCACCGCGTCGATGGTATTGGATTTTCCGCAACCGTTGGGCCCCACCACGCAGACCAGGTTACTGGGAGTAGGCACTGTGGTGGGGTCAACAAACGACTTGAACCCTGCCAGCTTGATGGTTTTCAACCGCATACGTTTAGCATCACCTCAATTGGGAGCATTATCATACGTGGGCCGAGGTGCCACGCCATTTATATTTGATGAATTCAGACCACTATTCGCGCTAAAATAGGCTGATCGTACCAAAGCTTGGTATGAGATGCGAAGCTTTACCCCGAGCGGTGACAACGGCCCCGCCCAACACTTCAATTTCAGATTAACTTCATTAACTAACCTACTGATTACAAAACGATGTCCAGCCAACCAAGCAAAATGCTCGAAACGTTTGATAACCCGATGCCCGAACGCGACTACACCATTCGCATCCGTGTGCCCGAGTTCACCTGCCTGTGCCCCAAAACGGGTCAGCCCGACTTCGCCACCATCAACATCGACTACGTGGCAGACAGGAAGTGCGTTGAACTCAAAGCCCTCAAACTCTACATGTGGTCGTTTCGCGAAGAGGGGGCCTTCCACGAGAAAGTCACCAACGACATGCTGAGCGATCTGGTGGCAGCAACCGAGCCCCGTTTTATGCGCGTGACAGCGGAGTTCAATGTCCGCGGAGGCATCTACACCAACGTCATCGCCGAGCACCGCGCGCCGGACTGGACGCCGCCCACCCCGGTCGTCTTGCCGTAACCGGGCTCTGATCCGCTTGACCACACCCCCCACCGCGCTCTACCTGGGGATCGATTTCGGCACCTCGGGCGTACGCGCCATTGCCATTGATTCCCAGGAACAGATTACCGCCGAGGCGCGCGCGCCCCTCCCTGCCCCCATCCGGACGGGAAGAGGTGCCGAGCAGGCCCCGGCACACTGGTGGCAGGCGTTGTCTGAGGTGCTCGATGCAGTGGCGACACAGATCGACCTGCAACGCATCAGCCGCCTGGCCGTGGACGGCACCTCAGGCACCTTGCTCGTCGCTGATCAACACGGCACCCCCCTGGGCCCGGCGCTGATGTATAACGACAGCCGCAGCCTGGCAGAGGCCAAACGCATTGCAGCCGTCGCACCACAGCACAGCGCCGCCCACGGAGCCACCTCGGCACTGGCCAAGCTGCTCCACCTGAACCCCGGTCAGAAGGCTCGCTACGCCCTGCACCAGGCCGACTGGATTGTTGGCAAGCTGACGGGGCACTTCGGCATCAGCGACGAAAACAACTGCCTGAAGCTGGGCTATGACCCCAGCGACAAGCACTGGCCGGCGTGGCTGGACAAGCTCGGCATTCGACGCCAGCTACTGCCTCGGGTGGTGACGCCCGGCACCCCCATCGGCCCCCTGACCACATCAATCCAGCAGCGCTTTGGCTTCTCTCCCGAGACACAACTGGTGGCCGGCACCACCGACAGTACAGCGGCCTTCATGGCCACGGGAGCGAGCCAGGTGGGTGAAGCGGTGACCTCTCTGGGTTCGACACTGGTAATGAAAGTGATCGCCGATAGACCGATCTTTTCCCCCCGCCATGGCGTCTACGCCCAGCCTTTAGGCGAAAAATGGCTGGTGGGCGGTGGCTCCAACAGTGGCGGCGCCGTGTTGCTGCAACACTTCAGCAAGGCGCAGATGGCGCAGATGACACCCGAACTGAACCCCCACCACCCCAC
>JALTMR010000027.1 GCA_027001525.1 Gammaproteobacteria bacterium | reverse complement strand
AGCTGGGGGCACCCTACCCCGATTCGGTCCGTAGCGCAGGGGGCGGCAGCCACAACCCGGCCTGGACAACCATCCGCCAACGCCTGCTGGCGGTCCCCTTTGTCAGTAGCGCACAACAAGAAGCCGCTTACGGCAGTGCGCTGCTCGCAAAGCGAAGCTGTTTAGACTTATAATCGAACCAATGACAAAATAGCCCAAAAACGGGCACCCCGATCACGCCGGGGCCACAATAATAATCAGCTCATTTCTGAAAAAGAGAAAACACCCGCAAATGAATCCACTTACCGGCCCCCTCTACGCCCTCAAGGGCTTTGGCCTGATTCGTCGTCCGAGTCTCAGACGTTTCGTCCTCATCCCCCTGCTCATCAACAGCGGGCTTTTTATCGCTGCCATCTGGCTCAGCAGCCACTATTTCGATGCCTACATGACCCAGATGCTGCCCGAGGGATACGACTGGCTCAGCTGGTTGCTCTGGCCGCTGTTTGCCATCGCCATGCTGCTCACCCTGTTTTACACCTTCACCCTGGTGGCCAATTTCATCTGCTCACCCTTTAACGGGCTACTGGCCGAGGCTGTGGAGCGGGAGATCAAAGGCATTGCGCCGGAAAACAGCACCACCCTGTTACAGGCATTGAAAGAGACCCCCAAGAGCCTCTGGAGTGAAGTGAAGAAAATCGGCTATTTTCTGTCACGGGCCATCCCTCTGCTGATCCTCTTTTTTATCCCTGGTCTTAACCTGTTTGCCCCCTTCTTGTGGCTGATCTTCAGCGCCTGGCTGCTGGCCAGCGAGTATTTTGATTACCCCATGGCCAACCGGGGGATCGCCTTTCAGGATCAACGTCAGATTTTAAAGCAACACCGTGTCAGCAGTTTGAGCTTTGGCGGCAGTGTCATGGTCCTGACCATGATTCCGGTGGTGAATTTCATCGTCATGCCGCTGGCCGTTGCCGGCGCTACCGCCCTCTATCTCGAAAAGATAGAGGGCAAAGCCTCCTGACTGCCCAACCCATACAGGGCCAGTGAGGCTGCAGTTTTGAAGAGCACCAAATCAAGCTCTCTCATAGATAAAGACAAATAATAAGTATCTTCAATCTCGACTATTGAAGAACAAAGCAACAATCCGGGGTACGGAAAAATGACAAAAACACCAGAAATATGGACCACCATAGGCCTGCTCGATCACATTCAGAATGTAGACACCCGAATGGAGGAGCGCGCCTTTGCCTTCATACTCGGTGCTGGCGCCTCGCAACCGGCGCAGATCCCCACCAGCAAGGCGCTGGTGTTGCAGTGGCTCGAAGAGCTTCAGCGCAGACTGGATCCGGACTACGCCAGCCGCTCGCTGGCGCAGTGGGCCACCGCCGACAACCTGGATATTCCCCAGTTTGATTACGACAATGCCGCCGCCTTTTATACCCAGGTATTTGAACGCCGCTTTCAGGACGACCCCAGCGAGGGGGACACCTATCTCAATGGCATTACGGAAGGAAAGGTACCCAACATCGGCTACCTGATACTGGCGCAGCTGCTCACCAAAACGCGCCACCGCATTGTGGTCACCACCAACCGGGACGATCTCATTGCCCAGGCCATGAGCATATACGCTCACGCCGCCCCCTTCAGCGCCACGCCAACCGACCTCGGCAAACTGGCCCGCCCCCGACTGCGTCGCCCCGTGCTGGCAAAAATCCACCAGGCCCCTTTTGCCAGCAACGATGAACAGGCCATCAGCAGCCATTGGTCCCAACCGCTCTATCGCCTCTTCGAACACTACACCCCCATTGTGATCGGCTACGATGAAGACGAAGGCGGTGTACTTGAACTGCTCAGGCAGATCGAACCCTGTGACGCCAATGGCGGCATTTTCTGGTGTTACCAACAGGCCAACGGCCGCCCCAATGGGCGCGTTGAAGAGATCGTCAGCCGGCGTCGGGGCAAATTTGTTCCCATCACCGATTTCGACAGTTTCATGCAACAACTGGGAGAGCAGTTTTGTCTGCCCTGTGTCGCTGACGAGATCGAAC
>JALTMR010000026.1 GCA_027001525.1 Gammaproteobacteria bacterium | reverse complement strand
GTCGTCGACTGCCCACCGAGGCGGAGTGGGAGAAGGCGGCGCGCGGCAGCGAGGGCCGGCTCTACCCCTGGGGCGATGAGTGGGCCTTGAACAAGGCGAACAGCGGTGAACTGGGGGAGGATGAGGTGGTGGCCGCGGTGGGCAGCTACCCGGATGACCGCTCTGTCTACGGCGTGTTTGACCTCGGCGGCAATGTCTCCGAATGGGTGGCCGATTGGTATGAGCCCTACGAGGGGGCCGACTACCAGAGCCCGTTTTATGGCGGCGTTCACAAAGTCATTAAAGGGGGCGGGGCCGGTGTGGGCCACTATGCCCTGGGTTACTTCTTTCGCCTGCCGCGCCGGGGGCAGGCCGATCCTTCGGCAGTGAGCAGCGACGTCGGTTTTCGTTGTGCCATGAGCGTGACGGAGCCCTGAGCCAACAATGAACCGCAGCCCCCGGCCAGGCCGTTGAATCGCTACCCGGATGACACGATATGTCATTAAAACCCACCGTCCATCTGTGCCGCAGCTCGTTAAAGAGAGGGATTATGGCTCGAACTTCACCTCACCGATCAGCCGTGGCGGCCCTGTGGCTGGCGCTGCTGGCAGGCTGTGGCAGTGACCCGGGCCCTGTCGGGGCGCCCCCCGGTTTCGGCACAGGCCCCGATCCACTGTTCCCGGCCCAGTGGCATCTGGTTAACAGTGGTCAGTTTGACGGGGTTGTGGGTGTGGATATCAACGTTGCGCCGCTTTGGGTCGAGGGAATCAAAGGTGCCGGCTCGGTCATCGCCATTGTCGACAACGGTATGCAGATCGGCCATGAAGACCTGGCCCCCAATGTTGTGGCCCAAAAGAGCTGGGATTACATCGGTGGCGATACCGACCCGACCCCCTCGACTCCCATGTACGCCCCGCAGCACGGCACCAGCACTGCCGGGGTGGCCGCGGCGCGAGACCTGAACGGCGTCGGGTTGCGCGGGGTCGCACCCAGGGCGGGGCTGGTGGGTTATAACCTGATCGCCAGTGAGGCCATCTCCAGCAGTATCGATGTGGTGGATGCCATGACACGCAATAGCGATATCGTCTCCGCCTCCAACAACAGCTGGGGCTATGCCCCCGATGGCACGGGGGAGCTATATGTCGTTTCCAATGTGCTGTGGGAGGAGGCGGTTTTAAACGGTGTCACCTCGGGTCGGGGAGGCAAGGGCACGGTCTATGTCTGGGCGGCAGGTAACGGTGCCGGGGCGCAGTTTGATGAGACCATAGCGACCTACGGCGATCTCAATGTAGACAACAGCAATTACGACGATCAGGCCAACAGCCCTTATGTGATGGCGATCTGTGCCGTGGATGATCTGGGGGTGCGGGCACCGTACTCCGAGCTTGGGGCGAATCTGTGGGTCTGTGCGCCAGGGGGCTGGATTACGCGAGGCGGTCTCGCCACCACGGATCTGCTGGGCTCTGCTGGCAGCAACTACCCGGGCACCCCTTTTAGGGGCGAATTCGCTAACTCCTCTTATACCAACACCTTCATCGGTACCTCGGCCGCGGCGCCGATTGTCTCCGGCGTCGTCGCACTGATGCTGGAGGCGAACCCCGATCTGAGCTGGCGTGACGTGCGCCTGATTCTGGCCCGGACGGCAGTTAAAAACACCGCCCCCGGCTGGGAGGTCACCTCCCCGGCTGCGGGTCAGCCGACTTACAATATCCACCACGAGTACGGGTTTGGGCTGGTGGATGCCGAGGCCGCTGTACAGGCCGCCAGGCACTGGCCCAGCGTGGTCGATTTCTCCGCCTTGCAGCGCTCCAGTACAGGCTCTGGCGCACTGGCCGTGGTGGTGGCCGCAGGGCTTGCAGAAGACCAGGTGATCACTATTTCGTCAGGGGCCGGCCGGATTATCGAATATGTCGAAGTGACTCTGGATCTGGATCATGCCAGCATCGGCGAGCTGGAGGTGGTGCTGACGGCCCCCTCGGGCACCCGCAGCATTCTGGCCGAGCCCCACAACTGCTATCGCGTTGACGACGGAGCGCTGCTGACGACC
>JALTMR010000025.1 GCA_027001525.1 Gammaproteobacteria bacterium | reverse complement strand
CCCATGCACTCCCCCCGCCCCAACGCCAGACCAAAACGACGGTTGCGGGATTGATCATCGGTACAGGTCAAAATCAAATCCCCCAGGCCGGTGAGCCCCATGAAGGTTTCACGCTCGCCTCCCAGGGCAACGCCCAGCCGCATCACCTCGGTCAGGCCCCGGGTAATCAGCGCTGCCCGTGCGTTGGCACCGCAGCCCAGGCCGTCGCTGATGCCGGCGGCAATAGCCAGTACGTTTTTCACCGAGCCACCGACTTCAACCCCGATCACATCGCTTGACGTATAGGCCCGAAAGGCACGGTTGTGCAGCCGGGCAGCCAGCTCGGCGGCAAACGCTTCATTGCGGGAGGCAACGGTCAGCGCGGTGGGCATTCCCTTCGCCACCTCGACAGCAAAAGTGGGGCCGGAAATAACGGCCATGGGGTGGTCATCCCCCAGCACCTCGGCCACCACCTGGTGACAGAGCTTGCCCGTTCCATTTTCAAACCCTTTGGTCGCCCAGATGAAGCGGGAATCGGTCGTCAGATGGGGAGCTACGGCTTCAATCGTCGAGCGGAAGACACTGCTCGGCACCACGATCAAGACATCCTGCGCCTGTGCCAGGGTGGCCGCCAAATCGGCACTGAACTGCAAGGCCTGGGGTAACGCCACACCGGGCAGGTAACGCTCGTTGCGGTGGTGGGCGGCCATGTCCGCCACTTGCTGGGCATTGCGTGCCCACAGCCGCGTGGGTTGACCGTTGGCGGCAAGGAGACTGGCCAGCGCCGTTCCCCAGGAACCGGCGCCAATCACTGCCGTCGGCACAAGGGGGGCACTAGCCATGGATATCAAAACTCACTGCTTAGACTGAAAACAACATCACAAACCAGGAGCCTGTCGGATTTGGGAATAATCTACTGCGCTGGCGGGAGAGCGGTTCAAATGTCCCCAATTTTTCATTACATAGCCCCGCTATGCGCCTCAAAATCGTGAAAATTTGCACTCGCTCTCCCACCATGCTCGCTACGATTACCTAACTCCGACAGACTCCTAGTGTGCTGTCGCCTCCTGGGACTCTGCCTCGGCCTGCGCCTGTTGCTGCTGCACATGCTGGGCGTAGAGGGCGTCAAAGTTAACGGGGGCCAACAGCAACTGCGGGAACCCGCCACGCGTCACAATGTCGGACACGGCTTCACGCGCATACGGGAAGAGCAGGTTGGGGCAGTAGCTGCCCAGCAGGTGGTTTAGCTGCTGAGGATCGATGCCTTCAGTCTGAAAAATGCCGGCCTGTTGAACTTCGATCAGGAAGGCTGTTTTCTCATCCTGTTTGGCGGTGACGGTAACGGTGAGCACGATTTCGTGGATCGTCTCGTTTAACTTGCTCGCCTGGCTTCCCAACTGGACATTGATATCGGGCTTCCACTCGGTATTGGAGAAAATAGCCGGCGAGTTGGGCGTCTCGAAGGAGACATCCTTGATGTAGATTTTCTGTATCGCAAATTTGCCCTGACTTTGTTGAGCGCCCTGAGCCTGCTGATTGTCAGCCATTTTCCCCTACCTTCTTATGTCGTTGAGTGTATTAAACCAATGGATCGCCAGACGATGACCGTGAAATCGGCCATCAGCGACTGACGGGCATATTAGCGCTAGTCCAGGCCATCATGCCACCACTCAGTTTATAGAGGGACTTGAAGCCCTGGCGGCGCAGGATCGCCCCGGCCTTGGCGGAACGCTGGCCGCTGCGGCAATAGACGATAAGCGGCTTCTCGCGGTACTCATCCAGCTCATCCAGCCGCGCCTCCAGTAGCCCCAGCGGGATGTGAATGGCGTTGAGAACGTGCCCCTCCTGGTACTCGCTGTCTTCGCGCACATCAAGAATGGCGGCATCCTCCTGGTTCATCAGGCGAACTGCATCATTGGGCCCCACCTCGGTAAAGCCCAGTAATTTACGTTTGAATTCGTTCATCACCAACATCACCAAAATAGCGATGAAAGCGGCAAACAGCAGAGGGTTATTTACTACGAAATCGACAAACTGGCCCATGGACCTT
>JALTMR010000024.1 GCA_027001525.1 Gammaproteobacteria bacterium | reverse complement strand
GAAAGTAAGGGTTATACACAACCCCGGTACGGCGATACCAAACGGAGCTGTTATCATGTCGCCCCGAACCAGGTTGTTGAATTTTCTCTGATGCGAAGGTCGACCCGCCCATGACCAAACCCATTCACATTTTTCGCCATATCGCCCATGAAGGCCCCGGCTATCTGGGGCTATTTTTAAACCGGCAAAACATCCCCTTTGAGATCATCGAGGTGGACCAGGGGGCCCCCATTCCCCAGACGCCGGACAACAGCGCCGGCCTGGTGTTTATGGGCGGCCCCATGAGCGTCAATGACCCCCTGCCCTGGATCGAGCCCGAGCTGGCCCTGATCCGCCAGGCCGTAGCGCGCAAGATGCCGGTGCTGGGCCACTGCCTGGGCGGCCAGCTCATCAGCAAGGCGTTAGGGGGCAGCATCAGCAGCAACCACACCAAAGAGATCGGCTGGCTCGATGTGGAACGGCTCGACAACGCCACGGCCCGAAGCTGGCTCACTGATCTGCCGCAACGCTTTGCGGCGTTTCACTGGCACGGCGAGACCTTCTCCATTCCCGCCGGCGCCAGCCACATCCTTAAAAGCGACCATTGCCGCCACCAGGCCTTTGCCTTCGATAACGTGCTGGCGATGCAGTGCCATATCGAAATGACCGCCGAACTGGTGCCACTGTGGGCCGACTGCAACGCGCAGGAGATCGCCCAACCCAGCGCCACGGTGCAAAGCAAAACCACCATGACGCAGAATCTGGAGCAGCGGGTCGCCGCCCTGCAGAAGGTGGCCGACCAGCTCTACAGCCGCTGGCTTCAGGGCCTGGCACGATAGACAACGGCCATGACCCGCGTCTCCGTCATCATCCCCACCTACAACCGCGCCCATCTACTGGCTCGCGCCCTCGATTCGGTGCAGGCACAGACGCAGCCGCCGCTGGAGATCATCGTTGTCGACGACGGCTCCGAGGATGAGACCGCCGCCCTGATCCAACAGTGCTACCCCACGGTTCGCTACCTCCACCAAGCCAATCGGGGAGTGAGCGCAGCCCGCAACTGCGGCATCAGCCAGGCGCGGGGGGAGTGGATTGCACTGCTGGACTCTGACGACGAGTGGCTGCCGGAGCGGCTGACCAAACAGCTGCAACTGGCAGCCAATGCGGGCGACTGCCCACTGGTTCACAGCGATGAGATCTGGATTCGCAACGGCCGGCGAGTCAACCAGATGAACAAACACGCCAAGGCCGGCGGCTGGATTTTTCAGCACTGCCTGCCACTGTGCGCCATCTCACCGTCTGCCGCGCTGATTCGCCGCTCACTCTTCGAGGTGGTTGGCCTGTTCGACGAGTCCCTGCCAGCCTGTGAAGACTACGACCTGTGGCTACGCATCTGCAGCCGTTATCCGGTGCTCTACCACCCGGAGGCGCTGATCAAAAAATATGGCGGCCATGAGGATCAGCTATCACGCCAGCACTGGGGCATGGATCGTTTTCGCCTCCAGGCGCTGGACAAGCTCCTGCAACAACACCATCTAAACGACGACGACCGCCAGGCCGCGCTTGCCATGTGGCGCAAAAAAAACACCATCCTCCTGAAGGGGGCCCGCAAGCACGGCAATCAGGCGCTGATCGCCGAATGTGAGCGACGCCAACAGAGCGATATTGGCCACCATGATTAACATCGTCACCGCCCTTCAATGTGAAGCCAAAGCGCTCATCCGGCACTACCAGCTGAAAGGCGAGAGCAGCGCGGCGGGCTTTCCTCTCTACCGTAACGAGACCATGCGCCTGATCGTCACCGGCGTGGGCAAGATGAACTGCGCCGCTGCCTGCGCCTACCTCCACGCCCGCCACGGCGAGATCCAGGATGAAGCCTGGCTTAATCTGGGCATTGCCGGTCACGCCAGCGCCGCACTGGGCACCCCGTTGCTGATGCACAAAGTTACCGACCAGGGCAGCGGGTTAAGCTGGTATCCGCCCCTGCTGTTTGACGCGCCGTGCGCCACCACCCCCTGCCTGAGCGTGGAGCAGCCCTGCGACGACTACCCC
>JALTMR010000023.1 GCA_027001525.1 Gammaproteobacteria bacterium | reverse complement strand
GGCATGCCACGTCTGCGGGAGATGTTGAACGGGCAGGGCATGGAGTTGGCTGACAGCGGTATTTCCGAACATGGCTTTAACGACCAGCGCGATCAGGCGGCCCGCCAGGAGGCGTTCAGTGGCCACCCCGGCGACAGCGACCTGGCCCCCACTGAAGAGGATTCAGAAGGAACAGGATTTGTGAGCGGCTTGCGGCCAGACGCCGAAGGCGTGATGCAGCCTGACGGGGCGAGGGCGGTGGACTACTACGCTTAAGGAACATAGCTTAGGGTCGCGGTTTTATTCGTCTGGCTACTCTGGCCAAGCCTCAGTCTCACTGGCAGAGTCTCATTGACCGAATAACTGCAGCAAATTGGCGCCGGTTGAGTAGGGCACCAGGTTGGCTGCTTTTGATTTGCGGCTGATCTGCTCAACATAGCCGCTCATTTTGTGGTGTGCGAGATTCTCAAGGCTGGGTTGGGTGTCGAAGACTCGGGTTGCTCGCATCATGCTTTTGATGCCGCCCAGTTCAGCAAAATCATCCCCTTCCAGCAAGACGATCTCTTTGCCCAGGTGCCAGTAAATATCCGGGTCCTTGATATCAACAATATCCACGGGTGGTACGAGCGGCACGAAGTCGCGCGGGGTGACAAAGCGGGTAATGTCCAGATGCTGGAACCGCAGGGCACCGCGAATGTTGGTCACCTTGGGCTGGCCAAAGGTCACGACAGGGCCCAGGGTGTAGCCATCTTCATCCAGAAACATGGCGAGGATGACAGCAACAGCACCGCCAAGGCTATGCCCCGTGGTGCTGATGGTGTAGTCCCGTTTGAGCACCGGGCGAACGGCTTGATAGATCCCCTCGGCCGCCAGCGCAAAGCCTTCATGCAAGGCGATGTTGATGTGTGAATTAGGGCGCAACTTAAGCGAAATATCCACAAGGGCATTTTCGATATTGGCGGTGCCCCGGACAGCGATAATCTGCTGCTTCAAGGCTTCATTCGTGGCGACAAAATAGCTCACCTCGACCCCATCAATCTTGCGGTACTCACTCAGCGTATAGCCCAGCCGGGCAAGAGCCGCCTTGATCTCCCTTTTGGGGGCATAACTGAGATTTGCCATGTTCGCATAGGGCTTGGCTGCACCAAACAGCGCCGTGTCTTGATTGGCAAGGCTAACGTTGGAAAGCAGGAAAAAACATAAAATGGCACAGGTAAAATGGCGCAGTGTTTGAGTGATCATATTAAGCGGGATTCGTTGGAGAGTCGTGCGGCTATTGTGCCAGAGGAGGGGAGAAATTATCAGGACGGAATCCGGCAAGTGAACTGTTCCATACTCCCCGGATTCCGCCGCTGCAGCCTCGCCTGTCGCCGAGGGGCAAAGCAGGAGTCCAAAATATGCAGCCATGAGCTAAAGGCATCGCCCTTCCTCAACAGCAGCAATCGGCTTCCAGTCTCTTCTCCTCCTCTTTTAAAACGACGATGGCAGTTTCAAACTGCTGTAGCAGGCTCTTAACCACCTCCAGCTGTATGCCGGAAGACTGAATCTCCCTGACCAGGGTTGGCATGTTGGTCTGCGGGGTGGGGTCCAGAGCGTTCATCAACAATTCGCTCAGCAAGTTGTTTTGGCTCTTAATCGTAGCGGCGATACTGGGTTGCGGCGATGGGTCAGCGGCAACGCCCCCCAGGTCTGGCAGTGAAAAGGGCGGTGGAAAAACAGGTCGATTAAGGAACCTCGCCAGATACTGCGCCTCGAGAAGATCTCTGAAAAACTTCGTGGTTCGTTTGCATTCAATAGAGTTTGGGTCGGTTTTGCACGCATAAAAATTAACTGGAAACGCCATGTTGATACCCTCCATGGAGTGGGTTTGTGGCCACAGCCAGCCACAAATGTTCTGAGTCGGATGGGCTGTCATCGAATCAATTGCCAGGTGCAGCGCCCCCCGGAAATACCGCGCTTGGGGGGCAAAAAAAAGCAGGATGGGTATCCGACGGTATGACGTGCTTAACCTTCGTCTTTCCGGTCTCTTGTGGTCAATACAAGGTCTACCGGTG
>JALTMR010000022.1 GCA_027001525.1 Gammaproteobacteria bacterium | reverse complement strand
AAGCCTTACGAAATTGAAGCCAGCGCAGATGCCTATCTGGCTGCGTTGTCATTGCCCCCGCGCCAAACAGTATTAGTCTCTTCGTTGTGACTTTCCGGCTGCCCTTTTTGTTTTTTGAAAACAGACGCCTATGTGTGGAATAGCCGGTTTGTATAATGCGGGCGCGCCTGTTGCCCCGGCCCGGTTGGCGGCGATGGTCGATAGATTGCCGCACAGAGGCCCAGACCATTGCGATCTCCATCTGATGGCAAACGTGGGAGTGGGCCACACCCGTCTCTCCATCATTGACCTGTCCGGTGGTGACCAACCCCTCTTTGCTGACGATGGCAATCTGGTGCTCGTCGCCAATGGCGAGATTTACAATCACGTTGAGTTACGTGAAGAGCTGGAAGCCAAAGGCCACGCTTTCTCCACTCATTCGGACTGTGAAACCATACTCCACGCCTATGCTGAATATGGTGACGACTGCCTCGCCCACCTTCAGGGCATGTTCGCCTTTGCGCTTTACGATAAATCGAAACAACGCCTGCTATTGGTGCGGGATCGACTGGGGATGAAGCCGCTGTTTATGGCCCGGCAGCCGCAGGGGCTGGCCTTTGCCTCGGAGATTAAAGCGTTGCTGCCGGCGCTGGAGGACACACCGAAAACCAACCCGTTTGGTCTGCTTCAGTACCTTCAGAATCAAAACAGCACCGGCCGGGAGACTATCCTCGATGGGGTTGAACGCATCCTGCCCGGTGAGGCGGTGGCGATCGAGCAGGGGCGTGTGGTGCAGCGTTGGCGTTACTGGTCCGCGCTGCATGTGAAGACGGAGCCGAGAGATTTTGACCAGGCCTGTGATGCCTTTGATGGCTTGATGGAGACGGTGATGACGCAGCACATGCGCAGCGATGTGCCGTTTGGTCTTTTTCTCTCCGGTGGTGTGGACTCCACCGCTTTGCTGGGGCTGTTAAGCCGCTATAAAGAGGAGCCCATTCGGACCTTCTCGGTCGGCTTTCCTCAGTCTGATGTGGGCGATGAGCTGGAGACGGCCCAGCGGATTGCCGGTCACTTTGGCAGCCACCACACCGTGCTGCGGCCCAGTGGTGAATCGATGTTGCAGCGCTTGCCTTATAGCGTTTGGGCGGCTGATGATTTGATGCGTGATTTTGCCAACCTGCCCACCTCCCTGTTGGCAGAAGAGGCGAGTCACGATCTGAAGGTTGTGTTTTCGGGCGAGGGCGGGGATGAGGCCTTTGCCGGCTATGGTCGTTACCGCACGAATCGATTTGAGCGTGGATTCAAAAATCTGCTGGTGCGTGGCACGGGTGGTTTCCGCACGGGGGGTAACTTTCGTGGCCAGTTACCCGGCCAGCTGTTTGGAGCCCCTTTGTTGCAGACGCAGCGCAGCTGGCGCGAACCGCTGATCCGGGCCTGGCAGGAGACCCCGGCTGACTGGAGTGATCTGCAACGGATGCAGTACCTGGATCTGACCACGGCACTGCCCGACAACTTGCTGGTGAAGGCTGACCGAATGCTCATGGCCTGGAGTCTGGAAGGCCGCGTCCCCTTTGTTGACCATCGCGTCGTTGAGTTTGGCCTGTCGCTGCCGGACGAGCTTAAAATCGAAGGCAAGCAGGGCAAAATATTTCTCAAGCGCTGGGCGTCACGCTTTATTCCCGGCGACCACCTCTGGCAGAAAAAACGCGGCTTTAAAGTGCCCGTGGGCGAGTGGCTGCGGGGTGACTATCTGGCGCGCGTGGCCCGCTGCCTGAGTCACAGCCCGGCCATGAACGAGTGGTTTCAGCCGGCGGGCGTGGGCCAGCTGATTGAGCGTCAACATCAGCGCGGTGATGTGACCAAAAATGTCTTTGCACTGGTGCAGTTCGCCATCTGGCACAAACTGTTTATCGAGGGTGACGGTGCTGCGCCGCCAGCGCTGATCGATCCTGTTGATTTTCTTTCCGGGCACGCTTGATTGTGAAAAATATTTTAATCATCCGTTTGAGTGCCATTGGCGATGTGGTGTTTGCCTCGCCCTTGATCAAAGCTCTG
>JALTMR010000021.1 GCA_027001525.1 Gammaproteobacteria bacterium | reverse complement strand
ACATACACCTATGATGCAGCAATATTTACGCATCAAGGCGGAGCACCCTGACATGCTGGTGTTCTACCGCATGGGGGATTTCTACGAGCTTTTTTTTGAGGATGCCCGCAAGGCGGCGCGGCTGCTCGATATTACGCTCACTGCGCGTGGCAAGTCTGGCGGCGAGCCGATTCCCATGGCGGGGGTGCCATACCACTCGGTGGAGGGCTATTTTGCCAAGCTGGTGAAGCTGGGTGAGTCCATCGCCATTTGCGAGCAGGTGGGTGACCCGGCCAAATCGAAGGGGCCGGTGGAGCGCAAGGTGGTGCGGGTGCTGACGCCGGGCACCGTGACTGATGAGGCGCTGCTCAATGATCGGCAAGACAATCTGCTGGCGGCCCTCCACCATAGCGGCCCGCAGCAGAGCGGCACCTGGGGCATTGCGACGCTGGACATTACCGCGGGGCGGCTCTCGATCATGGAGGTGGAGAGTGAGGAGGCGGTGTTCGATGAGCTTGAGCGGCTCAAGCCGGCCGAGCTGTTGATCAATGAGGAGATCGGCCGCCGCTTTGATGAGCGCTTCACCTTAAAGCAACAGCCGCCCTGGTACTTCGAGCTGGAGACGGCGACGCAGATTCTCACCGATCAGTTCGGCACCCACGACCTGCAGGGCTTTGGCTGCGAAGCGCTGGAGACGGCTGTCTGCGCTGCCGGCTGCCTGATGCAGTACGCCCGCGATACCCAGCGCGCCGCCCTGCCCCACATTCAGGGCATGCGCATCGAAAGGCGCGAAGACACCGTGGTGCTGGATGCCGCCAGCCGCCGCAATCTGGAGCTGGAGGTCAACATGTCCGGCGGGCAGGACAACACCCTGATTGATGTGCTTGACCGCACCGCCACCGCCATGGGCGGGCGACTGCTGCGCCGCTGGCTCAACCGCCCCCTGCGGGACCGCACCCTTCTCGGCCAGCGCCAACACGCCATCGGTGCGCTGCTGGAAAACCAACACTTCGAAGACGTGCACGAGGTGCTGCGCGGGGTGGCCGACATCGAGCGCATTCTGGCCCGCATCGGTCTCAAATCAGCCCGCCCGAGAGACCTGGCCCAACTGCGCGACACCCTCGCCGCGCTGCCCGCCCTGCGAGCCTTGATTCAAGCCATCGACTCACCGCTGATTGCCGACCTCATCGACCGCATGGACCCTCACCCCCAGGTCTGTGCCCGGCTGCAACAGGCGATTATCGAGAATCCCCCCGTGGTCATCCGGGACGGCGGCGTCATCGCCGCGGGCTACGACAGTGAGCTGGACGAGCTGCGCGGCATGAGTGAAAACGCGGGCCAGTTTCTGATCGATCTGGAGGCGCGCGAACGCGAACGCACCGGCATCCCCACGCTGAAGGTGAGCTACAACCGCGTCCACGGTTACTACATCGAGGTGAGTAAGTTACAAGCGCAAAACGTGCCCGCCGATTATGTGCGGCGGCAGACCCTCAAGGGTGCCGAGCGCTACATCACACCGGAACTAAAAACCTTTGAAGATAAGGCCCTCAGTGCGCGTGAACGGGCGCTGGCGAGGGAGAAATCACTTTACGAGGAACTGCTGGAGGCCCTCGCACCACAGCTGCCCACGCTCCAGACCAGCGCGGCCTCGGTGGCCGAGCTGGACGTGATCAATAACCTGGCTGAGCGGGCAGACAGCCTGAACCTGAGCCAGCCCGAGCTGGTGGACTACCCCTGCCTGCAGATCGAGGGGGGCCGCCACCCGGTGGTGGAACAGACCCTAGACACGCCTTTTGTGCCCAACGACATCCGCCTCGATAACGACAAACGGATGCTGGTCATCACCGGCCCCAACATGGGGGGTAAATCGACCTACATGCGCCAGACGGCTCTGATCACCCTCATTGCCCACGTCGGCAGTTTCGTCCCCGCACAGGGGGCCAGAATCGGCCCCATCGACCGCATCTTCACCCGTATTGGCGCCTCGGATGATCTGGCCGGCGGCCGCTCCACCTTTATGGTGGAGATGACCGAAACCGCCAACATCCTCCACAAC
>JALTMR010000020.1 GCA_027001525.1 Gammaproteobacteria bacterium | reverse complement strand
CTCCTACGTGCCACATCAGAACGAAATGCAAGCCAGCGGTATTCGCGAGAAAATAGTCAGGTTTGGTCGTGAAAAGTCTCTTTTTGGCATATTGAGTGAGCCGGTGGATCAAAGCGCATCCGCCGGTCGTCCTACCGTTCTGTTGCTCAACTCTGGTGCGGTGCACCATACAGGCACAAATCGGCTCTACGTCCTGCTGGCCCGGCACCTGGCCCAACAGGGAATTTCATCATTGCGGATGGATATCGAAGGGCTGGGTGATAGTGCAGCCGATAATCTTGCGGAAGAAAACGGGTTGTACAACCTCAATTTCGTTCAGAGCGTAGATAGTGCAATGACCTATCTAAAAAAGAACGAAGAGAGGGAGGAATTTGTCGTTGCCGGGCTCTGTTTTGGTTCATATGCTTCCTTCCATTCAACGTTAAAGCTACCCGCGTCAGGGATCGTCGAGTGCATCATCATCAATCCTTTGGTGTTTTACTGGAAAGAGGGAATGTCTCTGGATGAGCCAGGCCTGGCTCAAGATCTATCAACATTTAAGGCCTATCAGCGTTCTACCTGGCAACTGAATAGTTGGCTCAAGTTGTTTCGAGGGGGCGTTGATCTCCATCGCTTGGTCGATGTTTACAAAAATCAGGCACTCTCAGCCTTGCGGTCAGCGTTGAATGGTGTGTTCTCGGATGCTGCTCCCCTGGCCAGAGATATAGAACAAGCGAGCGCGGCCGGGGCCCATTTGTCTTTTGTTATTGCGGATCAAGACCCGGGCTATGAGCTTTTGATGCTTGATGCCAGGAGGGCAGTAAAGGCGTTATCCCGTCGGGGAATGCTGTCTATCGATATCATAAAGAACTCATCACATACGTTTCCCTTAAGACGTTCTCGTGAGGCCGTCATCAAACAGATTGCGGATAACCTCAAACAGAGATATTCCTCTCGCTGACTCCGGCGCTGGAAGATAGAAAGAGTGGTCAAGTTACGCCTCTAAAGGTCGATAAGGAGTTCGGCTTATACAGGAAAATTTCTATTTTCGGGTGCGGTTTCGGGCCGGGGAGAAGTTTCTTTCCTGACTCGGTCCGGGAAAGTTATCAAGAAGCAAAGGGTAGGGGCACGGATGGACTTTATGTTGACTGCAACACAGAAGGAGCGTTTCGTCTCTGAGTTCAGGCATCGTCTGGAGCATGCCGAAGCATTGCCGATTTTGCCGGAGGTGGCGCGGGAGTTAATTATGCTTCGCAACGATGCGGATGCAGGTATTCCGGAGCTGGTGGCTGTTGTGGAGAAAGACCCGGCAGGCTCGGCCCAACTGCTGCGTTATGCACGACTTTCGATGTTTGGTTACGGTGATCGTATTAAAGGCATCGGTGACGCGATTCAGCTCGTGTTGGGGTTTGAAAAGGCGCTTCACATGGTGTTGGGGCTGGTTGCGGGAAAACCTCTGCGAATGGAGCCAGATGGGCCCCTGGGGCGAAAGGAATACTGGAAGCATTCTGTCTACACAGCCATGTTGTGCCAGGCCCTGGCAGCTCAAATGCCTTCGGATATACGCCCCGGTGCAGGTGTTGCGTATTTGGCCGGGTTGATGCACGACATCGGGTATCTGCTGCTCGGGCACCTCTATCCGCAAGAGTTCTCCCTGCTTAATCAAGTGGTGGCCAAGTACCCGGATATCAGGACGAGAGAGATCGAGCTGATTAGCCTGGGTGTCAGTCATGACCTGGCAGGCATGTGGTTGATGCGTGCCTGGAATATGCCCGAAGAGGTTGTTGTCGGAGTGGGGGAGCACTGTTTCCCCGATTACGACGGAGAGCATGCTGTTTTTCCTAAATTAATCAATCTGTCGAATCAGGTACTCAAATACAGTGATACCGATAGCGCAATGAGCGAAAGTTATGAGCTGATGCAGATCGAATCGCTGGGCATTGATGAAAATGGCTTTAAGCGAGCCATCGAACAGGTGTTTGGGATCTCTTCCGAGCTGGATCAGATGTCTGCGGATATGGCGAAGTAGTCTTGTCGCATAGCCTCCCTCAGAGGGGTGTCG
>JALTMR010000019.1 GCA_027001525.1 Gammaproteobacteria bacterium | reverse complement strand
ATCCTATGGCGTTTTTCCACCCTCTTAATCAAGCAATTGGACACCCGAATGGACCAGCAATATTCGCCCTCGAAAGTCGAGCAGGCCGCCCAGCAATATTGGGAAGAAAATCAGACTTTCAAAGCTACCGAAGATGCGAGCCGGGAGAAGTACTACTGCCTCTCCATGTTCCCCTACCCCAGCGGTCGGCTGCACATGGGGCATGTGCGTAACTACACCATTGGCGATGTGGTTGCGCGCTTTCAGCGTATGCAGGGCAAGAATGTGATGCAGCCCATGGGGTGGGATGCGTTTGGTCTGCCGGCTGAAAATGCGGCGATCAAGCACGGCGTGCCTCCGGCGAAGTGGACGCGGGAAAATGTCGACTACATGCGTGACCAGCTCAAGCGTCTCGGCTTTGGTTACGACTGGGATCGCGAGCTGGCGACCTGTAACCCCGATTACTATCGCTGGGAACAGTGGCTTTTTACCAAGCTGTTCGAGAAGGGGCTGGTCTACAAAAAAACCGCAGCGGTGAACTGGTGCCCCAACGACCAGACGGTGCTGGCCAACGAGCAGGTGATTGACGGCTGCTGCTGGCGTTGTGATACCTCGGTGGAGCGTAAGGAGATTCCGCAGTACTTCATGAAAATCACCGATTATGCCCAGGAGCTGCTGGACGATCTGGATCAGCTCGATGGCTGGCCCAGTCAGGTGCGGACCATGCAGCGTAACTGGATTGGCCGCTCCGAAGGGGTGGAGATCGACTTTGCTGTGGAGGGCCATGACGAGACCCTGCGCGTCTTTACCACCCGCCCCGATACCCTGATGGGGGTCACCTACCTTGCTGTTGCCGCCGAACACCCGCTGGCTCTGGCCGCTGCCGAGAACAATGCCGCGCTGGCCGCCTTCATCGACGAGTGCAAAAAAACAGGTACCGCCGAGGCGGAGCTGGAGACGATGGAGAAGAAGGGGATGGCGACCGGTCTGGTGGCGCGGCATCCCCTCAGCGGGGAGCAGGTCCCTGTCTGGACGGCAAACTTCGTCCTGATGGGCTACGGCACCGGGGCGGTGATGTCGGTCCCTGCCCACGACCAGCGGGATTACGAATTTGCCAGAAAATACGGCCTGCCCGTCAAACAGGTGATTGCCCCAGCGGGGGCTGAGGCAGTTGATCTCGACAACGCGGCCTTTACCGAAAAAGGGGTGTTGGTTGCGTCGGGGGATTTCAGTGGCAAGACATCTGAGGAGGCTTTCAGTGCCATTGCCGATGCGTTGCGTGCGTCGGGTAAAGGCGAGAAGAAGGTGACCTTTCGCCTGCGTGACTGGGGTGTGTCACGGCAGCGCTACTGGGGGGCACCTATTCCTATCATCAACTGCTCCGCCTGTGGTGCGGTGCCCGTGCCGGAAGATCAGCTCCCGGTAGCATTGCCGGAGGATGTGGTGCTCGATGGCGTCCGCTCCCCCATCAAGGCGGACCCCGCCTGGCGTCAGTGCAGTTGCCCCAGGTGTGGCGCCGCTGCCGAGCGCGAGACGGACACCTTCGATACGTTCATGGAGTCGAGCTGGTACTTTGCGCGCTACTGCTCACCCAAAAATGATCAGGCCATGCTGGACGAGGCGGCCAGATATTGGCTGCCGGTGGATCAGTACATTGGCGGCATCGAGCACGCTATTTTGCACCTGCTCTATGCCCGTTTTTTCAACAAGCTGATGCGCGATGTGGGGCTGATCGACAATGACGAGCCCTTCACCCGTCTGCTGACCCAGGGCATGGTGCTGAAAGAGGGCACCAAAATGTCCAAGTCCAAAGGCAACACGGTGGACCCGCAGGCCTTGATCGAGAAGTACGGAGCGGACACCGCGCGCCTGTTTATGATGTTTGCCGCGCCGCCGGAGCAGTCGCTGGAGTGGGCGGATTCCGGTGTCGATGGCGCGGCCCGTTTTCTCAAGAAAGTCTGGGCCTTCGGCCACAACAATGCCGGGTTGTTGGGGGCGGACAAGAGCTTCGATGTGACTCACGCGGACGAGGACCAGAAAAGCGCGCGCCGAGAGATTCACGAA
>JALTMR010000018.1 GCA_027001525.1 Gammaproteobacteria bacterium | reverse complement strand
GCATTCCGGTTCGTGAATAACAACAACATCGTTGTTATTCACGAACCGGAATGCACGCCCTTTCAGCGCCCGGTTAAATGTTTTGGCAAACTGAAAATCGCCCACCCGGGGCTGGCCGAAAGTATAGAGACCGGCCACCGGAAGCTTCTCCTCATGCAGCAGCAGGGTCGAGGCCGCCATCACCGCCAGCGCACCGCCGAGACTGTGACCGGTATACCAGACGGGTTGATTATGGGTGCGTAGTGCCTGAATACGGGTCACCACATCGTTGCGTACCCGATAGAAGGCATCGGCAAACCCGTCATGCACCTGCCCCAAGGGATTGGCTTTGGTCCAGGGCTCTTTACGAAAGCTGAAGTTGGTCTCCCAATCTTTCAGCTTCGCTTCACTGCCACGAAAAGCAACGATGATTTTGTTGCGATCGCCCACGACATACCCTTGAGTGTCGGTTTTTTTATCCTCGAAAAAAAAGTCCTGGCCATCGAGATCAAACCCCTCGCGGGTCAACGCCCTGGCCAGCTTCTCTTTATCGAAATAGGCAATGCGGGCGCAGGTGGCCAGATAGGCCATATTCCTCTTGCTGAAAAACTTGGACTGGTTAGAAAATCCGTTGGCAATCATGGTGACTCTCCTTGTACGTGTTAACGATCACGGCCTTCATTCTGCCATGAACGGGAGAGCGACGGGGCGGCACTTGGCGATCGGGACGAGCAGCTGCGATAGCTTCATGCGCGACCATGCACGGCGGTGAAGCGGCGGATTCAGACTCAGGGCAGTTGCTGCTCCAGGGTCTGCATCAGGGCCGCGCCGGTGCGGTAGTCCTCATTCAGTAAAATGGTGCCATCACTGTCGATCACCACCACCGTCCCCATGGCTCCGTTAAATTGATCAAGCAGGGCCAGACGGGCATCCACCAGGGTGACGAAATCAGAACCGGCATAACCGTTGGCCACTTCCGAGGCGCGACTGGCCGAAACACTGCCAGAGACATAATCCACCAGCGCATAGACCACCGTTCCCCGGCCCTGGAAGCGAGGCATGACCTGGCTGTAGATGTGGTCGGAGTGTGCCAGACAAATGGGGCACCACATGGTGAAATAGAGCACCACCACATCGGCCGGGGCGCGGCCCGCCGCCAGATGGTCGGAGAGGACAAATTCATCCCCCAGCGAGTCGACCACGCTAAAATCAGCCGCCCGCTGACCCGGCAGATAGCCGCTGGAACCCGCCGTGACGGCGGGGCGTTTATCTTCATCGGAGGCGATCAGGTCATCGCTGATATCGCAGCCGAGCAGAGAGATGGCCGCCAGCCCCAGCAGCGCCGCCTTTAGCCAACCATTAACGAAGTACATGACTCACCCCCACGGAAAGCACATCGGTCACGGGAAAGTTACGGCCCCAGTCATCCTGGCGCCTGCCGCGACTCCAGCTCAGTTTGACCACCCAGTCCCGCGCTTCGCTGGCCCAGACCAATGTTGTGGTGATTGACCCCTTCGCCAGCCCGGAAGTCGTATCCGCTACGCCATCGATGGTGGTCTGGGCCTCCTCCAGATAGGCGTAGGCCACGGTGGCAGTGAGCGACTCCATCGCCGCGGTAAAGTAGGTATAACCGAGAGCCGCCGAGGCGTTGAAACGATCCCCCAACTGCCGCTCATAAGGCTCGACGTAGGTGCCGTACTCCCGGTTGACCGGGCGTTGCAGATATTTGCCGTAGGAGGCATTGACAGTGGCGTTCCAGGGGTAGACCGTTTTATCCAGCATCAGCGCCGCATCGAAGCGGTAGACACCGCGCCCGGTGATGTCGAAATTATCCACCACGTCGTCATAGGGAGAGATGCCCGTTGGAACCGTCAACGTGCCGCCCCAGTAGACCGCCGGCATGAGATCACGCCAGCTGTTGACCTGCCAGACACAGGCGACTTTGTCGAACGCCTCATACCAGAGCGAGATGCTGCTGTCGCCCATGCCATGGGTATTGCGACTGACACTGGCGTACTCGTTTTCGTTCCAGACGTAGGGCACTACTGCCGAGATCTGCCAGCGCGG
>JALTMR010000017.1 GCA_027001525.1 Gammaproteobacteria bacterium | reverse complement strand
GCATTGAACTATCCATCGACGATTTCGGCACCGGCTACTCATCGCTGAGCTACCTCAAGCGCTTCGCCATCGACAAACTGAAAATTGACCGCTCCTTCGTCAAGGACGTCCCCCATGACGCCAACGATGCCGCCATCGCCGCCACCGTCATCGCCATGGCCCGCAACCTCAACCTTGAGGTCATCGCCGAGGGGGTGGAGACCGATGAGCAGTGCAACTTCCTGAAAGAGCGGGGCTGTTACATCATGCAGGGCAGATTTTTCAGCACACCGGTCAAAGCCATCGACATCACCCACATGCTGGTGAATAATCGGGCCGAACCCATCGCACAGCAACCGGCCACCGTCTGACCACACCCATGCAAACACTTTCAGATCCATCAACCTGGCTCGACCAGTACGGTGACCTGCTCTATCGTCACGCCCTCTTTCGCCTCAATGACCCCATGGCAGCAGAGGAGATGGTGCAGGAGACGCTACTGGCCGCGTGGCAGGGGCGGGCACGGTTTGCAGGAAAGTCGTCAGAAAAGACCTGGCTGATCGGCATACTGAAACACAAAATCGTCGACCACCTGCGCAAAGCCATCCGTGAACGGCCCATGGATGAGGAGCTGCGCAGCGTCGATGAGCTGAACGAGGCCAGCTTCGACCCGCGCGGCCACTGGCAAATCGACGTGACGCAGTGGAGCCATCCCGACCGTTCCCTGGAGCAGACACAGTTCTGGGAAATGCTGGAAACGTGCGTCGCCAAACTGCCCAGACGCATGGCTGCACTGTTCATCTTGCGAGAGATCGACGGCCTCAGCAGCGAGACAATCTGTAAGGAACTGACCATCTCTTCGACCAACAATCTGTGGGTGATGCTGTCGCGGATGCGGATGCGGATGCGCCAATGCCTGGACCAGCACTGGTTCGATCAGTCAACCAAATAGTCGAGAACCTCATGATGCTCAGCTGCAAAGAGGCCACAGAGCTGGCTTCCCGTTCGCTAGACCGGAAACTCCCCTGGCCACAGCGCCTCTCACTGCGATTGCACCTGCTCATCTGCCACCGCTGCCGCCACTACATCAACCACCTGTTTTTTATGCAGCGCATCGCCGCAAAAATAGAACAACATATTGAGAAGGGCCAAACCGTGCTGCCGCCGCAAGCCCGGCAGAAAATAGGCGCCCGACTTCAGCAACAAAACCACTCAAGCTAACCCTGGACCCAAGCCATGCTCGCCACCCTGCCACTCCTGGAAGAGACCGACTTTCCAGCCATTGATCGTCACCCGCTGGAGACGCTACAGGTCAACCTCGGCTATCGCTGCAACCAGCAATGCCTGCACTGTCATGTTAACGCCGGCCCGAACCGTCAGGAGAACATGACCCTGGAGACCATCGGGCAGCTCATGGAATTTCTCTCCACCTCACAGGTGAAACGTCTGGATCTTACCGGCGGCGCCCCCGAAATGAACCCCCACTTTCGTCACCTTGTCAGCGAAGCCAGGAAGCTGGGGGTGCATGTTATTGACCGCTGCAACCTGACCATTCTGGGCGAACCCGGCTACGAGGATTTAGCCCCCTTCCTGGCCCGCCACCAGGTTGAAGTGGTGGCCTCCATGCCCTGTTACCTGGAGGACAATGTGGACCAGCAGCGCGGCAAAGGGGTTTTCCAGCAAAGCATCGAGGGGCTCAAGCAGCTCAACCACCTCGGCTACGGGAAAGCGGACAGCGGCCTGACCCTCAACTTGATGTACAACCCGCAGGGGCCCTCGCTGCCCCCGCCACAGCAGTCACTGGAAGCGGCCTATCGCCAACACCTCGACACGGTATACGGCGTCCACTTCAACCACCTGTACACCTTGACCAATATGCCCATCCAGCGCTTTGGCAGCACCCTCATCTCAAAAGGGCAGTTTGAGGAGTATATGCAGCTGCTGCGCGATAATTTTCAAGCGGAAAATCTGGCGCAGGTCATGTGCCGCCGCCTCCTCAGCGTCGACTGGCAGGGCTATCTTTACGATTGCGATTTCAACCAGATGCTCGACTTGCCAGCCCCCCTTGGCAAAGAGAACA
>JALTMR010000016.1 GCA_027001525.1 Gammaproteobacteria bacterium | reverse complement strand
CAGACCTTGTGTCATTCATGGTAGTGTTCTCACAGTCAGGCTTGTTGTCTGATTATGCATGATCGTACGGAAAGCGCACGGTGGCTGAACACGATCCATCGTGTCGCCGGGTGGATAAGGCAAACGGTAGCAACCAGGGAGTCGGTAGACCATGAGCAAACACAACGAAGGCATGTATCTGCTCCTCATCAGCATTCATGGCCTGATGCGCGGCCACGACCTGGAGCTGGGCCGCGATGCTGACACGGGGGGGCAGACCAAGTATGTGGTGGATCTGGCCCGCGCCCTGGCCGAGCAGGAGGGGGTCGAGCGGGTCGACCTGGTGACCCGCCGGGTGGTCGATCCGGCAGTCAGCGGCGACTACGCCGTGCCCACGGAATCTCTCTCTGACAAGGCGCGCATTGTCCGCATCGACGCCGGGCCCGAGGCCTACCTCCCCAAGGAGCAGTTGTGGGATCACCTCGACAGCTTCATGGATAACCTGCTCAACTGGCTCAACGAGCAGCCACACCTGCCCGATCTGGTGCACAGCCACTACGCCGATGCCGGCTACGTCGGCGTGCGCCTCTCCCATCTGCTGGGCGTGCCGCTGATCCACACCGGCCACTCGCTGGGGCGGGACAAGCGCGAGCGATTGCTGGCCAAGGGTCTGTCCATGAGCGAAATTGAGAAGACCTACAACATGGCGCGGCGCATCGATGCGGAGGAGGAGGTGCTGGCCAACGCCGATCTGGTCATCACCAGTACCCACAACGAAATCGAGGAGCAGTACGGGCTCTACAACTACTACGACCCGGCCCGCATGGCCGTCATCCCGCCGGGTACCGATTTGAACCAGTTTCACCCGCCGCGAGCGGGCGAGCGCATTGGTTTCGCCGACCAACTCAAGCGTTTTCTCGAAGAGCCGGACAAGCCGCTGATCCTCGCCCTCTCCCGGCCGGACGAGCGCAAGAACATCCTCACCTTGATCGAGGTCTTCGGTGAATCGCCCGCGCTACAGGCAGCGGCCAATCTGCTGGTGATTGCCGGCAGTCGTGATGATATTCGCGACATGGATAGCGGTGCCCAGGCGGTGCTGACCAATATTTTGTTGCTGATCGACAGTTACGATCTCTACGGCCGGGCTGCCATCCCCAAACGCCACCGGGCCGATGATGTGCCGGCCATCTACCGTCTGGCGGCGACCCTGGGCGGGGTGTTCATCAACCCGGCCCTGACGGAACCTTTCGGTTTGACGATTCTGGAGGCCGCCGCCAGTGGACTGCCGGTGGTGGCCACCGAAAACGGCGGGCCGGTGGATATCATCGCCAACTGCCACAACGGCATGCTGGTGGATCCGCTGGACAAAAGCGCCATCACCTGTGCTCTGTTGACGCTGCTGCGGGACTCTGAGGCCTGGAAGGCGGCCGCCCGACACGGAATCGAGGGGGTGCGGCGACACTACTCCTGGCCGGCCCACGCCGATGCCTATCTGTCCAAGCTGACGCAGCTGCCTGACAAACACCAGCCCCTGCCGGATGAGCGACCGGTTCGGGCATCCCGTTACCGCGATCGGGCTATTTTCACCGACCTGGATCAGAATCTGGTGGGTAATCCTGAGGCCTTGCGGCACTTTGCCTCGATGGTTCGATATAATCGCAAGTGCGTCACCTTCGGCATTGCCACGGGCCGTCGTATCGATTCCGCGCTGGCGCTGATGAAAAAACACGGCATCCCCACGCCGGATGTACTGATCAGCAGTCTGGGCACCCGCATCCATTATGGTCGAGCCATCAGAGAGGATGACTGGTGGGCCGATCATATCGATTACCATTGGAATCCGAGGCGAATCAGGCGGGTGCTTGCCGGCATCGATGGCCTTAAACTGCAGCCGAAAATCGAGCAGAGCAGCTTTAAACTCTCTTACTACTACGATCCGCGAAAGGCCCCCTCGGTGGAGGAGATCGTTGCCCTGATCCGGCAGCAAGAGCTGACTGCCAATGTCTCCTGCTCTTTCGGCCAGTTCCTCGACATCGTGCCGTCGCGCGCCTCCAAGGGGCAGGCGTTGCGCTACGTGTCCCAGCG
>JALTMR010000015.1 GCA_027001525.1 Gammaproteobacteria bacterium | reverse complement strand
TGTCCCTGTCGAGACGAAAATAGTTCACCGCCGCCCAGCGCAAGGTTTTCAGATCAAAGGCAGCCAGTTTCTCTTCACGGACGTTGTAACCGTTCTGCACCCAGGGCGGCGGCTCCTTCACCCCGGTTTCGCGCACAAACTGTTTGTAGCGCGCATTGGTCACCTCGTATTTATCGATCAGAAAGGCGTCGAGAACACGCGAATGTTGCGGATGTTCATCGAGGTACATCGGCTCGCGAAAACCAAACTCCTCCTGCTTGCCCTCGGTGTCCACCTCGTTGCTACCGATGATGGCGCTGCCGGCGGGGATCAGCACCATATCCTGCGGCGGCGCCAGAGGCACCGTGGTCGTCTCTTCCTGGCTACAGGCCATCAGAGCACCCAGCAACACGGCGACCGCCGTCACTTGACGGCGATTCATTCGTCAGCGTCCCTGGCACAACGAAAACCAAAGCTCTCGTTTTTGGTGCGGGGGTGAAAAAAGCTGCGATTGTAGACCGGCGCGGAGATGCCGCAGCGATAGAACGAACAGTCCCACCAGGAGCCCCCCTTCAGCGTTTTGTACTTCTCGCCATAGTTCTCGGTCAGGCGTTTGTTGCCCGGGTAGGGCTGGTACCAGGCGGAGGTCCACTCCCAGACATTGCCCGTCATGTCATAGAGGCCAAACGGGCTTTTTCCCGCCTCAAAAGCGCCTACCGGGGTTGTATCCCCCTGTAGCCGCAGCGCCACCCAGCGCACCGGCGTGTTGGCTTTATCGATGCCAAAAGCGCTGCCCCAGGGAAAGGTGCGGCCGTCAGTCCCCCGCGCGGCCTTCTCCCACTCCTTGTCGTCCGGCAGCCGCTTGCCGGCCCATTGGCAGTAGGCCTCGGCATCGAACCAGGAGACGTAGGTCACCGGGTGATCCGCCTTCCCCTCGGGATAGGTGCGATTGCGAAAGTGGCTTGGGGAGCGGCGCTGGGTGGCGTCGATAAAGGTCTTGTATTGCAGGTTGGTCACTTCGTATTTGTCGATCCAGTAAGCGGGAAGCACCACCTCATGGCGCGGCCCCTCATCCGGCAGACGAAAGTCGGTGCCACGAATAAACGGGCCGGCGGGTATCCGCACCATCCCATTGGGCCCCGCCCCCAGACGGCTGTTGGCGTAGTAGATCGGCACACTCATGCCGATCCCCTGCCCGGCTGCCCGCTCCTCCGGTTCAAGCCGGCGAATCGAGGCCTCCATCTCCTGCAACAACTTCTCAAAATCGGTACGAACGCCTTTATTGAAATGACACTCGATGCACTCGCGCCCCACCGACTTGCGAAACAGATCCTTGTCTCCCTCCTGGTGGCAGGCAACGCAACTGCTCATCTCCTCGTGATGATATCGGTCGATATTTTTCGGGCTCGCCGCCTGGGCCAAACCCGCCACCCACGCCATCACCCAAACCATCAGCACTCGCTGCACTCTCTTCACCCCAGCCTTAACCCCCAACACCGGCCACCGGCACTGGAGGAAAACCTAAAAAATTGACGGCTTAGGGTAACAAATCCACCCAAGCGGATGAAAACAGAGAAATATCTTGACGCCATAAAAGCAACTTGGTTTAATACGCCCCTCTCAACGCCCAGTTAGCTCAGTCGGTAGAGCAGGGGACTGAAAATCCCCGTGTCCTTGGTTCGATTCCGAGACTGGGCACCATAAAATTCAAAGGCCCAGCTGTTTGCAGCTGGGCCTTTTCTGTTTTCTGTGGCGACACACTGACTACCTGCCGCCCGTGCCGGGCGATAGAATTCCCCGATATTTTTCATCCTGTCCTGCCATTCATGCGGAGTGTTTATGATTGAAAAAAATCTGGTCTCTCTGGAAGAGGCCATTGCCATTGTGCTCGACAACAGCCCCTCGCTTGCCTGTGAGCGGGTGCCGATTGGCGCTGCGCTCCACCGCGGGCTGGCAGAGAATGTAACAGCACGGCGAGAGCACCCGCCGTGGAATAATTCAGCGATGGATGGCTATGCGGTGCGCTCGGAAGATGTCGCCGATGCATCGACAAGCCAGCCCGTCGTCCTCAATGTCGTGGGAGAGATTCAGGCGGGGGCCA
>JALTMR010000014.1 GCA_027001525.1 Gammaproteobacteria bacterium | reverse complement strand
CTCTTTGGTCACATCAGTGCTTTTCGGCGGTAACATCAGCCGCTTGCCGTAGACCGGATCGCCCACCAACGGGTGGTGAATATGAGCCATATGGACGCGAATCTGGTGAGTACGCCCCGTTTCAAGGTCGACCTGGACATGGGTATGGGCCCGGAACCGCTCAAGCACCCGGTAGTGGGTCACGGCGTGTTTACCACTCATGGTCACAGCCATTCGGACGCGATCATTGGCGTGGCGACCAATGGGTTCGTCCACCGTGCCGCCGCCGGTCATCGTGCCGATCACCACCGCCTCATACTGGCGTTTAACCAGGCGTTGCTGTAGCAGCTCCACCAGAATTTTCTGGGATTTTATATTCTTGGCCACCACCATCAAGCCCGTCGTGTCCTTGTCCAGGCGGTGGACAACGCCAGCTCTCGGCACCTCCACCAGACTGGGCAGGTAGTGCAACAAAGCATTTACCAACGTACCATCAGGATTTCCCGCGCCGGGATGCACCACCAATCCGGCAGGCTTGTTGATGACCAGGAGTGCCTCGTCTTCGTAGATAATCTCCAGGGGAATGTCTTGCGCCAGCCAGACCACCTCCTCCTCAACGATGGCCGTCAGTTCGATCCGCTCACCGCCAAACACCTTGTCCTTGGGCCTGAGCTGAGCACCATCGACCATGACATGCCCCCCCTTAATCCACTGCTGAAGACGCGCGCGGGAATAGTCGGGAAAGAGCTGCACCAGTGCCTGATCGAGGCGCTTGCCCGCACACACCTGGGGCACCGTGACGTTAAACTGTTCTGTTTCTGACATAAAACAACTTACAATGAGGAGAATTGAAGGGTATGGGATACCATACACTGAACCTAATCAGGTATGCTAACGAATTCCCGTAACAAACTGAATATTATGTTATTTAGACCCCTGACGCGCACCATTGCTATTTGCCTGGCCATCGGCCTGGGCTGCGCGTCGGCTAATGCCGCCGTAGAGACGCCCGAGCAACTGTATCAAATAGGAAAAAAAGCATTAAAAGCGGAGGATTTTCAATCAGCTATCGATGAATTCTACACATTACAACGCACCTTCCCGGCGACGCCCTTCGCCCAACGGGCAGTGCTCGACCTGGCGTACGCCTACTACCGCCTCGGGGACTATGCTCAGGCAAGGTCAGAGGCAGAGCGTTTCATCTCGGCCAACCCGGACCACCCGCAACTCCCGTTCGCCTACTACGTTGCCGGGCTAACGCATTACACCAGTGCGCTGAAACTCCTCTCCCCAACGAATACCGACCCGGTGCGGGCCAACGCTGCCGGGCAACAGGCGCTGAGCTACTTTGGTCTGCTCACCGAGCAGTTCCCGCAGAGCGAATACAGTGCCCACGCGAAACTCAGAAGTGCCTATCTTTTAGAAAAACTCGCCGCCAGCCAGCACGACATGGGCACTATTGCCCCCGTCGCCCCCATGACCGCCGATTTTGGTGATGGAAAAGAGATAAAAAAAGAGGCGTGGATTCTCAAGCAACTGCCAACAAACTACACCTTGCAGCTGCTCACCAGCCCAAACCTGATAGAGATACTGCAAATGGTGGATGAACACGGCCTGACCGGTCAATCCATTATTTACGAGATACAGCACCACAATGGCATCGTCTACACCCTGCTTTACGGCATGTTTGGCTCGGAGAAAATAGCGATGGATGTGGGCTCCCGACTGCCCCGCGAAATTCTGGACATACAACCAAGCATCAAACAGCTCGCCGAAGTGCAAGCCCTCATTCTGGAAAACCGCAAGCCCGTCACAACACCAGTCACTGTCGCAGCGAAGGAAACTAAACCGGAGCCCGTCGCTCCAATCACGGCAGAGCGCAAACCAGCGGCCGCCGGAAAAGCAGTACCCAAATCCAGAGCGATACCAACAAAGCAAAGCGGCCAGCAGGTTAATCAGTGGATTATGGCGCAGCCCCCGCTGTACTACACCATACAACTGGCTGGCATGGGCAGAGAGAGATCGGTGCAACGCTTTATCAGGGAGCATCCCAGTGATAAAGAAATTAATTACTACCATGGACTAAGAAAGGATAAGGAGTGGT
>JALTMR010000013.1 GCA_027001525.1 Gammaproteobacteria bacterium | reverse complement strand
AAGCGGCTACGCCGCCGGCCTGCTTACACCCGCCAATGGCAACCTGCCGGCCCTCCAGATCAAAAGCCACCACGTCGAAGTCACCATTGCAGACGGCTACGCCATCACCGAGGTGGAGCAGACGTTTCATAACCCTCACACACAGGATCTGGAAGCGATCTACGCCTTCCCGGTGCCGAAGCACGGCGCAGTCGCCGAGTTTACCGTCTGGATCGATGGCCAGCCCGTGAGCGGTGAAGTCCTGGAGCGCCAGCAGGCACGTCAGATCTACGAGGAAGAGAAAACCGCCGGGCGCGACGCCGGCCTCACCGAGAAAAACGACTACCGCACCTTCGACATCAGCGTCTCCCCCGTGCGGGCCGGGCAGGATACCCGCATCCGCTTCGTCTACCTTCAACCAGTCCGGGTCGATACCGGCATGGGGCGCTACCTCTACCCGCTGGAGGAGGGCGGTGTCGATGAGCGCAAACTGGCCTTCTGGAACGCCAACGACGTCATCGAGGAGCAGTTCAGTTTCAAGCTGACGCTGAAATCGGCCTACCCCGTCGAGGCCGTGCGCATGGCCAACCCCAATCACGCCCAGATCAATCAGATCACCCCCAAGCAGTGGCAAGTGGAACTCAGCAACCACTCCTCCTTAAGTAAAGCTGGTGAGGCTGGCGAAGAGGGCAACGCTGCCCCTCCCACCGCCCCAACGGCCTTCACCCTCGATCAGGATATCGTGGTCTACTGGCGTCACCAGGCGGGGCTCCCCGGCAGCGTTGACCTGCTCACCCACAAACCTGAAGGTGCGCAGCGCGGTACATTTATGCTCACCGTCACCCCGGGCGATGACCTGCAACCTATTAAGGAGGGGGTCGACTGGATTTTCATCCTCGACATCTCAGGCTCCATGCAGGGCAAATTTGCCACCCTGGCCGATGGCGTTCAGCGCGCACTCAAAAAAATGCGCCCCCTCGATCGCTTTCGCATCATCCTGTTCAACGACCACGCCCGGGAGCTGACCCAGGGCTACGTCAACGCCACCCCCGACCGGGTCCGTCACTACAGCGACCAGATCAGCCGCATCGATGCCAGCGGCAGCACCAATCTCTACACTGGCCTGCACGACGGCCTCAAAGCGATGGACGCTGACCGCACCAGCGCCATCATCCTCGTCACCGATGGCGTCGCCAATGTCGGCGAAACCAGGCAGCGCCACTTTCTCAACCTGCTGTCGAAAAAGGATGTCCGCCTCTTCACCTTCATCATGGGCAACAGCGCCAACCAGCCCCTGCTCGAAACGCTGACCAGAGCCTCAAACGGCTTTGCCCAGACCGTCTCCAACAGCGACGACATCGTTGGCCAGATCCTTCTCGCCAGCAGCAAGGTCACTCATCAGGCCCTGCACGGCGTCCAACTCAAGATCAAGGGCGTCAAAACCGCCGACCTCACACCTAGCCAGATCGGCAGCCTCTACCGCGGCCAACAGCTGGTACTGTTTGGCCACTACTGGGGCGATGGCATGGCTGACATCACGCTCACCGGCCAGATCTCCGGGACGAACAGAGACTACCGCACACGCATTAACTTCCCCGCCCACAGCAGCGCCAACCCCGAGCTGGAGCGACTATGGGCCTACGCCACCATCGAAGAGATGACACAGGAGATAGCGACGTTCGGCGAAGAGGCGGATCTCAAACAGGCCATTACCGACCTGGGCATCGAATACGGCCTGGTCACTGACTACACCGCCATGCTGGTGCTGCGCGATGAGCTATTCAGCGCTCGCGGCATCGAGCGGAACAACCAGGCCCGCCTCGCCATCGAGAAGGCCGCCCAACAGCAGCGAGCCACACAAGCTGCAGCAACCCACCGGGTAGACAGCCAGCAACCCATGTTCCACGGCGCCCGCCCCAGCCTCGGTGGCAGCAGTGGCGGCGGTAGCACCGGTGGCTGGACGCTGTTAGCACTGCTGGGCCTATGGCTGGGCAGCAAAAGACAGGCGGCAAAAGAGAGCTAAAGGGCACCCCTATATAATTCATGAACGCGCATCTTAAACCCGGAAAGGCATGGTGCTGGCGGCGGACGCCTGCCAGCACCG
>JALTMR010000012.1 GCA_027001525.1 Gammaproteobacteria bacterium | reverse complement strand
GAACTGGACGCCGATAGCGAAGCCATCGTCACCATCGGTTCCAAAGAGGGGCTGGCTCATCTGGCGCTGGCCACCGTGGGGCCGGGGGATGCGGTGCTGGTGCCCAACCCCTCCTATCCCATTCACCCCTATGGTTTTGTGATCGCCGGCGCTGATATCCGTCATGTGCCACTGGTGCCGGGGGGGGACTTTTTCGCCGAGCTGGAGAAGGCGATCAAAGACACCTGGCCCAAGCCCAAGATGCTGGTGCTCAACTTTCCGGGCAACCCGACCACTCAGTGCGTCGATCTCGATTTTTTTGAAAAGGTCGTCGCCATTGCCAAGGAGCACGAGATCTGGGTTATTCACGACCTCGCCTATGCGGACATCGTTTTCGATGGCTATAAAGCACCATCCATCATGCAGGTGCCGGGGGCCAAAGAGGTCGCGGTGGAATTTTTTACGCTGTCGAAGAGCTATAATATGCCCGGCTGGCGGGTGGGCTTTATGGTGGGTAACCCCACGCTGGTTGCCGCTCTGGCACGCATGAAGTCCTACCTCGATTACGGCATGTTCACCCCCATCCAGGTGGCGGCGATTACCGCGCTGGAGGGGCCGCAGGAGTGTGTGCAGGAAATTTGCGACATGTATGAAAAACGCCGTGACGTGCTGTGCACCGGCCTCAACGCCGTTGGCTGGCCAGTAGAGCCCCCCAAGGCGACGATGTTTGTCTGGGCCCCGATTCCCGAGATGTATCGCCACATGGGCTCGCTGGAGTTTTGCAAAAAGCTCCTCAAGGAGGCCAAGGTGGCCGTCTCCCCGGGAGTGGGTTTTGGCGAATACGGTGATGACCACGTTCGTTTTGGCCTGATTGAGAATGAACATCGCACCCGTCAGGCGATCCGTGGTATTCGAGACATGATTCGCCGGGACAGCCAGTCAGACGCTGGCGAGTAACCTGCGCGATTTTTAAGAACAAACTACATTTAGGAGAAGAGACCTTGGATCCAGTTAAAGTCGGAGTGCTGGGCTTGGGTACGGTTGGTGGCGGTACCATCAGCGTACTGCGCCGCAATGCGGATGAAATTCAGCGCCGGGCCGGTCGGGCCATCGAAGTGGTGGCGGCAACGGCCAGGGATATCCACAAAGAGCGCAGTTTCGATACCCACGGCATCGAGCTGAGTAGCGATCCCGCCGCCGTAGTGGCGCGTGAAGATATTGCCGTTGTCGTGGAGCTGATCGGTGGCACCGATGTCGCGCTGGAGCTGGTGCTGAAAGCGATCGGCAACGGCAAACATGTCGTTACCGCCAACAAGGCGTTGATTGCCAAACACGGCAACGAGATCTTTGCCGCCGCGCGCGATAAAGGCGTCATGGTGGCGTTTGAAGCCGCCGTAGCAGGGGGAATCCCCATTATCAAAGCGATCCGTGAAGGCCTGGCGGGTAACGAAGTCGAGTGGCTGGCCGGCATTATCAACGGCACCGGCAACTTCATCCTCACAGAGATGCGTGATAAAGGCCGCGACTTTGCTGATGTGCTGGCCGAGGCGCAGGCGCTGGGGTATGCCGAAGCGGATCCCACTTTCGATGTCGAAGGGATCGACGCCGCCCACAAGCTGACCATCCTCGCCTCCATTGCTTTTGGCATCCCGTTGCAATTTGACAAGTGTTACACCGAAGGGATTAGCCATATCACCCAGGAAGATGTGAACTACGCTGAAGAGCTGGGCTATCGCATCAAGCACCTGGGTGTGTCGCGCCGCACCGAAAAGGGTGTTGAGCTGCGTGTTCATCCGACGCTGATTCCCGAGCGTCGTCTGATCGCCAACGTGGACGGTGTAATGAACGCCGTCCTGGTCCATGGTGATGCAGTGGGGCCAACGTTGTACTACGGTGCCGGTGCCGGCGCGGAGCCTACCGCATCAGCGGTGGTGGCTGATGTGGTCGATGTGGTGCGCACATTGACCGCTGACCCTGAAAACCGAGTGCCTCATCTGGCGTTCCAGCCGGATGCCTTGTCGGATCTGCCGGTGTTGACAATGGCCGAGGTGGAGACGGCTTACTACCTGCGCTTGACGGTCAATGATCGCCCTGGCGTGCTGGCCGATGT
>JALTMR010000011.1 GCA_027001525.1 Gammaproteobacteria bacterium | reverse complement strand
ACCTGCACAGATGGCGAACTGCTAGAGGCGGCCCTGGCCAATACCCTCTACAAGCTCGTCGATGTTGACGTTGTTACCATCTCCCATATCGCCTATCACTACGGCGAACCGGAGATCCACCTTCGGTTCGACATCAATCCCACGAATATTCGCAAACCCGGACTTCTGTCCTCACGCGATATTGTGCCACTCAGAGAGATGCCCCACTTCCAGAAATGCTTTGATACAGCGGCAACTTACGTCACCTTTCCTGACGATAACGAGGAGAAAACCCACTGCCTCCACCCCATATTGAACCGCAGAGACGAGGTCGTCGGCTTTCTGGAGATCTACGGCGCCCCCCTGCCTCGCGCAGATGAGCACCTACTCTTCGGCATGCTGCAAATTTATCGCAACTACCTTCGTATTCTGGAGGAGAGCGAAATAGACACCCTGACGGGCCTGCTAAACCGACGCACTTTCGATCGCAAGCTGATTCAGATGCTGACCGAACCCGATATGCAGGAGATCAGCGACCAGAGCGAGGACAAAACAGACAAGCCCAAGCGCCGCAACCCGCCGGTATCGGAGCAGAACTGGATGGCCGTGATGGATATCGATTTTTTCAAAAAGATTAACGACCAGTATGGCCACCTCTATGGCGATGAGGTGCTGATTCTTCTCGCCAACATCATGCGCAAGTGCTTTCGCCACTATGACAAACTGTTCCGTTTCGGCGGCGAGGAGTTCATCATCATTCTTAAGAGCACAGACGCACAGGGGGCCAATCAGGCGCTCTCGCGTTTTCGCAAACAGGTGGAACAACACGAATTCCCCCAGGTAGGAAAGGTCACCATCAGCATCGGTTACGCGGAGATAACAAAAGGGGGGCTACCCACCCAGATTCTCGGCAAGGCGGATGAAGCCCTTTACTACGCCAAGCGCAACGGCCGCAACCAGGTCTGTAACTACGAAGCGCTGGTCACCAGTGGCCAGATCAAATGCGCCTCCGTGGAATCCAGCAACGATATCGAACTGTTCTAAACCACCCCCTTGGTTGCCAGCCCCAGCCCCAATTCCTGAATCCGCTTCACCTCGTCCCGCAGTTGCGCCGCCTCTTCAAACTCAAGATTCTGGGCGTGCTGGTACATCTGCCCCTCCAGCTGCTTGATCTTCTTATTAAGCTGAGCCGGTGACATAGCCGCATACTCAACCACCTCATCAGCAACTCTGGCGTAGCGCGCCGCCTCTCCCGGCACACCGGGATAAGCGCCCTCCATCACATCCGCCACCTTGCGCTGTACACTTTTCGGCGTGATGCCATTCGCTTTGTTATGCGCAATCTGTTTGTTGCGCCGACGGTCAGTCTCATCCAGCGCCCGGCGCATTGAGCCGGTAATTCGGTCGGCATACAAAATCGCCCGGCCTCGCAGATTGCGTGCCGCCCGGCCAATGGTCTGGATCAGGGACCGCTCCGAACGCAGAAAACCTTCCTTGTCAGCGTCCAGTATGGCCACCAGGGAGACCTCCGGAATATCCAGCCCTTCACGCAGCAAGTTAATCCCCACCAACACATCAAATTTTCCCAGACGTAAATCACGGATAATCTCCACCCGCTCCACGGTATCGATATCAGAGTGAAGATAGCGCACCCGAACGCCATGCTCCGCCAGGTATTCCGTCAGGTCTTCCGCCATGCGCTTGGTCAACGTGGTCACCAGCACACGCTCACCGGCCGAACTGCGTTTGCGCGCCTCGGATAACAGATCATCCACCTGCGTTGCCACGGGCCGAATCTCCACCTCCGGATCGATCAATCCTGTCGGCCTGACCACCTGCTCGGCCACATTGTCAGCGTGTTCAAGCTCGTAATTACCCGGTGTGGCGGACACATAGATGGCCTGGGGGGAGATGGCCTCAAACTCTTCGAATCGCATGGGCCGATTATCCAGCGCAGAGGGCAACCGAAAACCGTACTCCACCAAGGTCTGCTTGCGTGACCGATCCCCCTTGTACATGGCACCTATCTGGGAAACGGTGACATGGCTCTCATCAATAAACAACAGCGCATCATCGGGCAAATAGTCGAACAGTGTTGGCGGCGGGGAGTC
>JALTMR010000010.1 GCA_027001525.1 Gammaproteobacteria bacterium | reverse complement strand
CTGGTAGCAAAAAAGCCGGTGTGGTCTGGCATACGCAGGGGTCCGGCAAGAGCATCTCCATGTGTTGCTACGCTGGAAAGCTGTTACAGCAACCGGCGATGAATAACCCGACGTTGATCGTGGTGACAGATCGCAATGACCTGGATGGACAGCTGTTCACCACCTTCAGTAACGCTATCGAGCTATTGAAACAGACACCGGTGCAGGCCCATAACCGCGATGAGTTGCGTCAGCTACTGGCCGAGCGCGAATCCGGCGGCATTATCTTTACCACGGTCCAGAAATTTGCCCTGCTGGATAATGAGCACAGCCACCCGGTGCTCAATGATCGCCACAATATCGTGGTGATCTCTGATGAGGCGCATCGCAGCCAGTACGGCCTGAAGGCGGTATTGACCGAGGAGGGCCAATATAAATTTGGCTACGCCAAACACATGCGCGATGCCTTGCCCCAGGCGTCTTTTATCGGCTTTACCGGCACGCCCATATCGCAGGAGGATAAGGATACCCGGGCGGTGTTCGGTGGCTATGTCTCCATCTACGATATTCAGGATGCCGTGGATGATGGCGCAACCGTACCCATCTACTACGAATCCCGCCTGGCCAAGCTGGAGCTGAACGTTGATGAGATCGAGGCGCTCTCCGATCAGGTGGATGAGGTGGTTGAGGATGAAGAGGACATCGGCCAGCGTGAGAAAACCAAGGGGGAGTGGAGCCGACTGGAAAAACTGGTAGGTGCCACCCCTCGATTAAAGCAAGTGGCTGCTGACCTGGTTGAGCATTTTGAAGCGCGAACCGCCACCATGGACGGCAAGGCGATGATTGTCGGTATGAGCCGTGATATTTGTGCCCAGCTATACAATGAGATTGTCGCCTTGCGTCCTGAATGGCACGACCCCGACCCCGAGAAAGGCGCAATCAAAATCGTTATGACCGGCTCTGCTTCAGATAAGCCATTGCTACAACCCCATATCTACAACAAGAAGACCAAGAAACGGCTGGAGAAACGCTTTAAGGCCGAAAACGATCCATTAAAACTGGTGATCGTCAGGGATATGTGGCTGACCGGCTTCGATGCGCCTTGCTGCCATACCATGTACATCGATAAACCCATGAAGGGGCATAACCTGATGCAGGCCATTGCCCGGGTGAACCGGGTGTTCAAGAACAAACCTGGCGGGCTGGTGGTGGATTACATCGGCATTGCCAATGAGCTGAAGCAGGCGCTCAAGACCTATACCGATTCAAAAGGCAAAGGCGAGCCGACCTTGCGCGCCGAAGAGGCCTTCTCCATTTTGCTTGAAAAACTCGATGCCATTCGCGGCATGTTTGCCAAAACGCCGCAATCCGATGGCCTGGATATTTCCGCTTTCGAAACCGATGCACACAAGTTGCTGGTTCTCGCCGGCAACTATGTGTCGAGTCTTGATGATGGCAAGAAGCGTTTTCTCGACCTGGTGCTGGCCATGACCAAGGCCTGGTCGCTATGCAGCACGCTGGATGAGGCCAAGGAGCTGCGTAAGGAGATCGCCTTCTACTCGGCGGTGAAGGCGGCCATGTTCAAGTTCACCAGGGTTGATAAAAAGCGTACCCAGGAAGAGAGGAATTCTGCGCTCAAGCAGATACTGGACAACGCAGTGATCGCTGAAGGCGTGGCGGATGTGTTCAGCCTGTGCGGACTGGACAAACCCAATATCGGCCTGCTCTCGGATGAGTTTCTGGAAGATGTCCGGCAGATGCCCTACCAGAATCTGGCGGTCGAGTTGCTGGAGAAACTGCTCAAGGACGACATCAAGGCAAAGACCCGCAACAACGTGGTGCAGGAGAAGAAGTATGCCGACCGATTGCAGGAGACCTTGCGCAAATATAACAACCGGGCCATTGAGACGGCACAGGTCATCGAGGAGCTGATTCAGATGGCCAAGGAGTTTCAGGCGGAACTGGCGCGTGAAGCCGAGCTGGGGCTCAACCCGGACGAAATTGCCTTCTATGATGCACTGGCCACCAACGAAAGTGCGGTTCGTGAGCTTGGTGATGAGACACTGAAAAAGATCGCCATCGAGATTACCGACAAACTGCGCAAATCCACCACCGTTGACTGGCAAGTGCGCGATAGCGTGCGAGCCAGGCTGAAGATTCTGGTGCGGCGCACGTTGCAGCGCTACAAATACCCGCCCGACAAGGCGACGGAAGCGGTGGAGCTGGTCTTGAAACAGGCGGAAGTGTTATCGAATGGGTGGTCACGTTAAGGGGGAGGGCGTGCGAAACGCATCCAGCCGGTCAATACCCCGGGTACCTTTGTTGTTGATCCAGGGCGCAATCTGTTAACAGCGCCAAATTTTTTCTCTCCTTCTGCCCCCCTTCTGCGGACGAGGCGAATGCAGGTTCTTTGATCCACTGCGATCGACGTTTACAGCACCGCCCTTAATTTTTTACATTCTTCTGTTTCGGCTGTTATCCCCTTCGGAGTGTCAGGTCGTTTTTCTCGGTGTTTCATGTCTGCAGCGCCATCTCATGTTGATTGTTTTCAATGGTGTAGGCGTTGGGTTTATTCCATGTCTATTTTTGCCTTTTAGCGCCTTGGCGTTGGCTCTGCCGTTCTTCTCTTTCGGGGCGCTGCTCAGCTGAGTGCTGTTTCGTTATACAAATGTTTGACCTCTGTTAAGATGTAAATAGAATACATAAATAGTGGGAAATTACCGGCACCTGGGGATGGGGTGGTGCCGGTGTTGTGAGTTGGT
The DNA here is from genome assembly GCA_027001525.1 of Gammaproteobacteria bacterium. Taxonomy (GTDB): domain Bacteria; phylum Pseudomonadota; class Gammaproteobacteria; order Tenderiales; family Tenderiaceae; genus JALTMR01. The sequence goes on along the minus strand of JALTMR010000010.1, from coordinate 5,754 downwards.
GAGGTTGAAGGGGCATATCGGTGCGGCGGAGGCCGTGCTGAACAGATTCAAAAGGTGGGCTGTCAATGAACAAGCCTGGAGCGAGGTATCTGAAGCTAATCGCGGTTTTTGTTCTGCTTGCCGGTCTCTGCGGGGAGCCGGTAGAGGCGGCTTTTGAGCTGAACTTTCTACCGGTTCAAAATCCTGGGTCGAGGGATTTTCTCAAAGGCGGGTATTCCAATACGGGTAACCCTTTTTTGTGCCCCGATGCGGCGAATCCTGACTGTTTGATCGGCACAGAGGCGGTGAATGATCCCACGCCCTTTTACTACGAGCGGGTGGATGGTTATTGGCACATCATCGTCGGGGACCCCAACGAGGGGTTTGCGCAGGAGACCTATACCCCCATCGTCGGCCTGTTTCACTCGGATACTGGCGGTCGTGAGCCGGTTTTTTTCACTCTGAGCGGGAACCTTGAACAGTGGAGCGGTAACGGCTGGGATCCGCTGGAGTTCGAAAACAAGACGTTTGGCCCGGAAGGCTCCCAATACGCAGGCAACGGCACGGGCAACCCCACTCAGGTGGTGGTGCGGCAGGTGTTGGGGGTGGGGACGTTGGCGAATAGCGGCAGTTTTTTAGAGGCCTGGCACTGCGCCGGTGGTGAGTTTTGTCAGGAGTTTCTGAAGGCGGAGATGGAGTTCAAGCCGGTGATTACCCAGACGTATGACGACGGCATCGTCAGTATGAATTTCGTCCTCGATATGAGCGCCATCAGTTACACCGACATGACCACGCCCGCCCTGATGACCAATATTATAGCCGTGAATGATGTGGGAATGCCTTTCAATGACGCCAACATCAATGCCCCGAGCCCGAGCTATTTTGATATGGCGGTAGATTCCCAGGATTCGGTGGTTACCGGGGGGCGTTATATCTACACGGCGGGGAGTGGCTGGCATAGCGATGGGGACGGGGACCCCTACATGTCTTACGGTACAGGTAGCTATGAGTATCTGGAGGGGGTCAGCACCTATCCGCTGGAGACGGACTGGAGCAGCTACTTCGATGCCTCACAAAACGCGGCGGGGGTCTACCCTGGCAATCAGGCCCGCTGTGCCGATCTGGCCATGGTGGTGTGCAGCAATCCGCCAGCGCCCTACTAGTTTTCCGCCTGCCACAACCTGAACCGTATCCCCGCTTCGCTGCTGAGGCCGATCTCCACGTCGTCGATCTCACCTTTTGCGTTGAGGACGAAGAGCGTGGGGAAGGCCTTGACGCCATATTCACGGCTAAGGTGGTTGTCGCTGTCGTTGATGACGGTGGCGCGAAAATCGTGTTCCTTGAGATAGGCCTGAATTGCGCCGTCGCTACCGGACTGGCTGGCGATGGTGATCACCTGGTGGTCCTGAGCGATGTTGTCGATGCTGTTGCGAGTGAGGGCGCAGACGTGGCACCAGGTGGCCCAGAAGTAGAGCAGCGTGGGCTGGCCCCGGTAGTTTTCCAGGGAGATCGGCGCGCCTTGCATATCGGTCGCCTCGATGGGTGGCGCGGGCCCTGCGTCGGGGGCATCTCGCCCCTGATAGGCCTGCACTGCCCAGTAAATCAACACGAGCAGGACGATATTTCCTAACCAGCCCCGGCTGCGTTTGGCGAGTTTGAACCACATGGCACTGAGGCGCGGTTGTTGCTATTCGATGGGGGCGTCGAGGTTGTTGCCCCACTCAGCCCAGGAGCCCGGATAGGCCTTGAGGTGTTTGAACCCCAGTGATTTGAGGGCAATGTAGACCAGTGCCGAGCGGCGATGGCTCTGGCAGTGGCAGATCAGCTCCTTGTTGCCGTCGATGCCGGCCTGCTGGACGATTGCGCGCAGCTCTGCCGCGGGGCGCAGGCGGTTGCTGTGTTCGCTGTCCAGCAGCAGGCGGTGATCAAGGTTGATGGCCCCGGGGATGTGGCCGCCGCGCTGGGCGCGCAGCTCTTCGCCGCGATACTCCTGCGGCGTGCGGGCATCGATGATGCTGACGTTTGGATCGTTAAGGTGCTGGAGAATGTAGAGGATGTCCGCCACGGGGGCGTCGGCAACGTATTCAAACTGATCTGTGCCGGGAGCGTGTCGCCGCTCTTCCTGTTCCACCGGGTGGCCCTCTGCCGTCCAGCCGCCCAATCCGCTATTGAGCAACGAGTAGTGGGGGTGGCCGATGAGGTCGAGGGTCCAGAGCAGGCGGCAGGCCTGGGCATTGTCGCCATCGTCGTAGGCGACAACGTGGCGGTCGCTGGTCAGGCCGATCTCCGTCAGTGCCTGAGCCAGCACCAGTTTATCGGGAATGGGGCCGGGGTGGTGGGGCAGTTCACCAGCGATCCGGCTGTATTCCAGGTGAACGGCTCCCGGCAGGTGGTAACTGTTGTAGCTGTCGGCACTGGAAAGATCGACGATGAGCAGCGTCGGATCACCCAGTCGGTGGCGAAGTTCGGCGGGCTCGGCAATCAGCGGCAATATGGGTTCAGGCATGGGGGATTTTGGCTATTGTTGACAGAAACACAAGGATTACCCGGTTAGGCACGGAATTCAAGCGCCGGTTCACTTTCACGCAGGGCGTTTATGCTGGCGGAGCGAAAATGTGAGCACCAGGGAGCTGGGCTGATCCGCTTTGTCTGGCCTGATTGCCCATGATAGCGCTGCGGCCGGGATTTCGGCTGGTGTGAGAATGGCAACGATTTCAAAATCACCAGGCTCGGAGAGGGCCTGAATTGCCCCCTGGCGGCACTCGGACCGCAGGGGGAGCGGCAAAGGGCTATTTGACCCGGCTGGCCATGGGGTGCAGCGCTTTGGTCATCGCTTTGAAAACCTTGGGGTTTCCGGTGATGAGGTGGCCTGTCTCCAGGTAGCGGTGGCCCCCTTCGATGTCGGAGACCATTCCACCGGCTTCCTGAATCAGCAAAATACCGGCAGCGATGTCCCAGGGTTTCAGATCCAGTTCCCAGAAACCGTCCAGCCGTCCGGCGGCGACGTAGGCCAGATCCAGCGCCGCTGAGCCGGCGCGGCGGATGCCGGCGCTGGGTACGATCATGGTGCGCAGCATCTCCAGGTAGACATCGAGGTTGCGTTCATTTTTAAAGGGAAAACCGGTGCCGAGCAGGGTGCCGTCGAGGCTGCGGGCCTTGCTGACACGAATGCGGTGGCCGTTGAGCTGTGCCCCCTGGCCACGACTGGCGGTAAACAGCTCATCTTTGAGTGGATCGAACACCACCGCGTGCTCCAGCCGGCCTTTGTGTTTGACGGCGATGGAGACGGAGTACTGGGGAAACTGGCGCAGGTAGTTGGTGGTGCCGTCGAGCGGGTCGATAATCCACTGGTAGTCACTGGCGTGGCTGTCGTCGGAGCCGCTCTCTTCGGCCAGAATATCGTGGTCGGGGAAGGACTTGCGGATGATGTCGATGATGGCCTGTTCCGCCTGCTGGTCGACTTCGCTTACGTAATCGTTTTGCGATTTGGTGGTGATCGTCAGGTCATCCATCCGGCTGGTGGCGCGTTGGATGATGTCGCCCGCGCGACGTGCGGCGCGAACGGCGATATTTACAGTGGGGTGCAGTGCCATCGATTGATAGTTCCAGTTTTATGAGGGCGACGCGTGGCCAAAATCGCTGCGCGAACGCCTTCTTAAATGTCGTAAAGAGCGGTGAAAAGGGCGCCAAGGATAGCAAAAAATTGTTTACAATGCGCCGATGAAAAAAAATATCCGCATCGTTTTGATCAATACCAGCCATCCGGGCAATATCGGCGCTGTGGCCCGAGCCATGAAGGTGATGCACTTGAGCAGCCTCTATCTGGTGGAGCCGAAATCCTTCCCCTGTGCCGAGGCCACGGCCCGTGCTTCCGGTGCGGATGATGTGCTGGCCAGCGCCGTGGTGTGTAAAAGCCTGCCTGAAGCGCTGGCGGGTTGCCGCCTGGTGATCGGCACCAGCGCACGCAGTCGCAGCATCGCCTGGCCGTTGTTGACGCCGCGCGAGTGCGCCGAGAAACTGACCGGCGAATCGGCCCACGGCGACGTGGCGCTGGTGTTCGGGCGTGAACATTCGGGCATGACCAACGAAGAGCTGGAGTGCTGCCACGAGCTGGTCAATATTCCCAGCAATCCGGAATACTCCTCATTGAATCTTGCCGCAGCGGTGCAGATACTGGCCTACGAATTAATGCTCGCGCAAGGGGCCACCCAGCCTGAGGCCGAGGTGCGGGAGCTGGCCACAGCCGATGAGATGGAGTCTTTTTACACACACCTGGAAACGACGCTGACGGAGCTTCAGTTTCTCGACGCAAACCACCCGCGCAAGCTGATGCGTCGCTTGCGGCGACTGTTTAACCGGGCCGAGCCGGACAAGACCGAGATGAATATTCTGCGGGGCATTCTCTCTGCCGCTCAGGGGCGCAAGCTGAAACAGAAATAATTCCTATCTAAATTAGTATGTTTTACCATTTGGCGATATTATAGGCATTTCAGACTCAGCTTTTGCTCAGGCCAACCCCTTGGAAGGTGATTCGATTGTTTAAACACATGCGAGAGGATGTGCGATGCGTTTTTGAACGCGATCCTGCCGCGCGTAACGTTTTTGAAGTGTTAACGACCTACCCTGGTCTCCACGCAGTGATGGCGCATCGCCTCAGTCACGCCTTGTGGGGCACGGGGTTGAAGTGGTTGGCCCGTTTTAACTCCACGCTGGCGCGTTGGTTGACCGGCATCGAAATTCACCCGGGGGCCCGCATCGGCCGCCGTTTTTTCATCGACCACGGCATGGGTGTGGTCATCGGCGAAACCGCTGAAATTGGTGATGACTGCACCCTCTATCACGGCGTCACTCTGGGGGGCACCAGCTGGGATGCCGGCAAACGCCACCCGACACTGGAGAGTGATGTGGTGGTCGGGGCCGGAGCCAAGGTGCTTGGCCCCATCACGTTGGGAAAAGGCAGTCGCGTTGGCTCCAACGCCGTGGTGGTTAAAGACGTTGCCGCCGGCAAAACGGTGATCGGCGTCCCGGGGCGGCTGGTGAACAAGCCCACGGGGGACCGGGAGAGCCTGCGCCATGCCACGGCCAAAAAAATCGGCTTCGATGCCTACGGAATGACGCAGGACACGGCGGACCCGGTGACCCATGCCATCAACCTGATGCTTGATCACATTCACGCCATGGACGGCAAGATGAACGACATGTGCAAAGAGATTGAACGCCTGGGTGGCCACATGGAGGCCCTGCCGTTGCCCGACCTCGATGATTGCGAAATTGAAGAGGGGGGCGGCCGACGTGAGACGTCCGGTCAGGCCGATAAACAGTCAAAAAATAAGGGGTCCAATTCTTGACTGTCAGGCTTGGTCATATTAGTATCCCTATAAACTTTATGAGTAATGCTGGCCGCCCCCGCGAACACCGGCATTGAATAATTATTAAAACAAATACAACCCGAATAGAGGAGCTGTCATGAGACTGACAACCAAAGGTCGTTATGCAGTAACAGCGATGCTTGATCTGGCGATTCATGCCACTGAAAGTCCTGTGCCTTTGGCAGAAATATCACGCCGTCAGGGGATTTCGCTCTCTTACCTTGAGCAGCTGTTTTCCCGTCTGCGCCGTCAAGGCCTGGTTGACAGTGCCCGAGGCCCTGGCGGCGGTTACCGCCTGGCCCGGGCTTCCAGTGAAATTGCTGTCGTTGATGTGATTAACGCCATCGATGAGAACGTTAACGTCACTCGCTGCGGTGGCCAGGGGGATTGCCAGGATGGTGAGCCC
>JALTMR010000009.1 GCA_027001525.1 Gammaproteobacteria bacterium | reverse complement strand
CAGCGCCCCATTTTTTGCTCCCCCGGGTAGAGATTGTCGAGCCAAAACAGCGTCTCTTCCCAGTCGTTCATCTTGATGGCCATCAGCACGCGCCACTCGCGAACTTTGGCGTCACTGTCGTCGGCCAGGCTGATTAACCAGGGCATGGCTTCCGGCTCGCCCTGGCTGGCCAGATGCAGGGCGATGTGTTTTTCCGCCGAGACAATCTGCTCACCGTTGAAGGCGTAGTTGCTGGCCAGCGTCTCCCACTGCCGGGCGGCTTTGAGTGGCTGGCGGCGGGCCAGTCTTTTGATGCCTTGCAGCAGGACCGTTCTGCTCCAGGGTGTGTCCTGCTGAAGTACGGCGTGCTGCATCATCTTCTCCGGGGAGCGGTATACCTCGCGCCACAGTTGCGCCTTTGCCTGCTGCTCCGGCGTCAGAAAACGTTCCAGATAGCGCGCCAGGTAGATCTCCCCCCGTTGCATAGCCAGTTCTACTCGTTGCCAGGCCATTGCCGGGGTGAATTGAGGGGTCTCCTGCCAGGCTTTAAAGAGCGGGTCGCAGGCTTTGGGTTGTGATTTTCCTACCAGCCACAGCGTTTCGATGCCTTTGAACGCCGCTGCCTGGTCGCCCGATTGATAGAGTGCCCGGCGATAGTGGCACTGCAACGCGACATCGGTGCCGGGGCGGTAGTTTGACAACAGCTTTTGCCACTGACCTGCCTTGGCGATGGCCGTGAGCCAGCGATAATGCAGTCGCCTGGCCAGGGAGGTGTCTGCCCCGTGTTGGTTGATAAAATGCTCGATCTGTTCGGGTGCTACGCTGGTGAGGTGGCGATTGAGGTACCAGTAATCGAGGTAGGGGTAGAGCGGATACGTCTCTAGCCGGGATTTGAGACGCTTGAGTTCGGTCGGTCGACTATCTTTGATGGCCTGGCGTGCAGCGTTAAAGTCACTGCGCTGTTGTAGCAGAAGCGGGTCGGGAGTGAGCAGTGAGGTTTCGATACTCCAGGCGGTATTAACCAGGGCCGTGGCGCTGAAGAGCAGTAAAAAGAGTTGTTTTTTGATGGGAATATCGCTCTGTCGTTTTGTTTCAACTGGAGTCTTACTATGGCCAAGATTGTTGTAAATGACAAACCACTGAAACTTGCTGTGAGCGCCTGCCTCCTGGGTGAGCTGGTGCGTTATGACGGTGGCCATCGGCGGCACCCTTTTGTGGCCGAAGTGCTGGCCGATCTGTTTGATCTGGTGGCTGTTTGCCCTGAAGTTGGTGTGGGCATGGGCGTCCCCCGACCGATGATTCAGTTGGTGGATCAGGGGGGCGGCCTGCGGGTGCTCCGGGTGGGCGATCCGCAGTGTGATGAAACCGAGCGCCTGCGGCGTTACAGCGCGCAGATGGCGGTTGAGCTTGGGCAGGTGTCGGGTTACGTGCTCAAGAGTCGCTCCCCCAGCTGTGGCTTGCGGGTACCCGTGGTCCCCCAAGGCGTTAGTCCCGGCCTCTTCGCCGGTGAAATAGCGCGAGCCTGGCCGCAGTTGCCGATGGTGGAGGATGATGCCTTGGCTGATGAGGTGGCGCAGCAGCGCTTTATCGATCAGGTCGTGGCTTATGGTCAACGCTGAAAGTGTAAAATTTCTCTACAAAATCAACACCCTCGCCACCACTGGTCTCTTCTGATCACCGTTTGTCGGAAGAGGTTGGAGTGGTTACGGGGCTTTACGTATCCTCGGGGTTAACGCTCTTCAGCGAACAAGGTCGTTCGTTGCAACAGGTTATCAGGGATCATCACCGCTACCGGGGGAATTCTTTATGTTGCCAGACCAGACCCAAGTCTATACCGGCGCTGTTGAGCGGCGTTGTGGTACGGATCGTCGCCATCGCTCAATGTGGCGTCGCGCGGTGTTGACGGTGACGGGGCAGCGCAAATATGCCCGCCGTGCCGAGGATCGCGCCAACTACTACGTCGATCACTACAACATTCGCTGGTTGGCGGTGACGGCCACCATCCTCGTGCTCTGCTGCCTGGATGCGATCTTTACGCTGAACCTGATTCAACAGGGCATAGCCGTTGAAGCCAATCCGTTAATGAAGGCTTTGATCGATCACGATCTGCAGGTGTTTTTTCTG
>JALTMR010000008.1:2799-8536 GCA_027001525.1 Gammaproteobacteria bacterium | reverse complement strand
GCCACACCGACTCCGCCGGCTACTGCCTGGTGGCCTCGGCCAAAAGAGACAATATGCGCCTGGTATCCGTGGTACTGGGTGCAAAAAGCGAGGACGCCCGCGCCCGCGAAAGCCAAAAACTGCTTAACTACGGCTTTCGTTTTTTCGAAAGCCACCGCCTCTACGCCCCCAGGGAGGCGCTGACCACAGTGCGCGTCTGGAAGGGCGAAGCGGCCGAGGTGGCACTGGGGCTGGCACAGGAGATGATCATTACCATCCCCCGGGGGGAGTATGACAATCTTCAGGCGACCATGAAGATCCAGCCCAATATCACGGCACCGGTCAACAAGGGAGCCAGTTACGGTTCGGTGGTGGTCAGCCTCGATGGCGACGTGATTGCCGAAGCGCCTCTCATCGCCTTGGGAGATGTGGCCGAAGGCGGCCTGTTCCAGAGCTTGAAGGACGAAATCCTTCTCATGTTTGAGTAAGGCCGCCTCGGATGACCAGCCAACCCATCGTCTACCTCAACGGCAAATTCCTTCCCCAGGATCAGGCCTTCGTCCCCGTCATGGATCGCGGCTTCGTCTTTGGCGACGGCGTTTACGAAGTCATCCCCGTCTACGGCGGGCGACTGTTTCGCCTTGAAGAACACCTGCAACGACTGGACAACAGTCTAAGCGGCATCCGCCTGAGCAATCCCTACGGCCACCGGCAGTGGGCCGAGGTGCTAAACGAGCTGGTTGCCAAAAACGGTGGCGGCAACCAGTCCCTCTACCTGCAATTGACCCGAGGTCACGCACCACGGGACCACGCCTTCCCAACCGATACCCCGCCCACCGTCTTTGCCACCACCAGTGCGCTAAAGCCCGTGCCGGAAGAGACCTTGAAAAACGGCATCAAAGCCATCACCCTGGAAGACATACGCTGGCGTTATTGCCACATCAAGGCCATCGCCCTGTTGCCCAACATTCTGCTGCGCCAACAGGCTGTCGATGCCGGCGCGCAGGAGGCGATTCTGGTACGCGACGGGCAGGTTACCGAAGGCTCGGCGAGCAACCTGTTCATCGTCCACCACGGCGTGATCAAAACGCCGCCCAAAAGCAGCTATCTGTTGCCGGGTATCACCCGTGATCTGGTGCTGGAGCTGGCCGTCAGCGCCGGGTTGGCAGCCCAGGAAGCTCAGATCACACCCGAGGAGCTGAGCCGCGCCGAGGAGATCTGGGTCTCCAGCTCCACCAAAGAGGTGCTGCCGGTCACCTGCCTTGATGGCCAAGCCGTCGGCAGCGGTAAACCGGGGCCTGTTTGGGCGCAAATGCGCCAGTGCTACCAGGCCTACAAAGAGAAACTAATTGCCGGTGAGGCAGAGTAGGAAAATGAGCAACACTGAAGAGACACTACTGGAATTTCCCTGCCAGTTTCCCATTAAAGCAATGGGGCTGGCTGATGACGATTTTGACGCCCTGGTCGTCAGCATCGTCCGCCAGCACGTGGAAGACATCAACGAAGGTGCCGTGAGGACCCGCGCCAGCAGCAACGGCAAATACATGTCAGTGACCGTCACCTTCACCGCCCACAGCAAGGACCAGATAGACAACATCTACCTCGCCCTGACCGGCCACGACCGCGTCATGACCGTGTTGTAGATGCCGGCCGACCTTCTCGTCCGCCGCCTGGGATTGCGTGAGTACGAACCCACCTGGCGCGCCATGCAGCGCTTTACCGATGGGCGCGACGCCACCACCCCCGATGAATTGTGGCAAGTAGAACACCCGCCGGTTTTCACCCTGGGAATGAATGGCAAGAGAGAGCACGTCCTCAATGCGGGAGATATTCCCGTCGTCCCCATCGACCGCGGTGGCCAGGTCACCTACCACGGCCCCGGCCAGGCCCTCATCTACCTCATGCTCGATATCAAACGCCGCCACCTGGGCGTACGCCAAGTGGTAGAGCAGATGGAGCAGGCCATCATTCAGCTGCTGGCCGACCACAACATTGAAGCCTACGGCCGCCGCGATGCCCCGGGCGTCTATGTAAAAAACACTGACACCGAGATGAAAATTGCAGCCCTGGGGCTGCGCGTGCGCCGAGGTTGCAGCTACCATGGGCTGGCGCTCAACATCGACATGAATCTGGAGCCCTACCAGCGCATCAACCCCTGCGGCTACGCCGGCATGGCCATCACACAGATGAGCGCCCTGCACGAGTCGCCGGAGATACACCCCATTCAGGACCAGCTGTGCCAGAAACTGGCCGAGCAACTAAACTACCCTGCACCTCATTACCTAGCCCCCGAAGAGTCCCCCCTGCCATGAGCGATCACGAACCCAGCGACCTGAAGGCCCAGGAAAAAGAGCGTATCGAACGCCTGGCACCGCTAAAAGGCGAGTCAAAAACCGCCCGCATTCCCATCAAGGTCGTACCCAAAGACGAGCCCCTGCGCAAACCAAAATGGATACGCGCCAAAGCCCCCATCGGCAAAGAGGTCAACCGCATCAAGCGCATTCTGCGGGAGCAGAAACTCCACTCCGTTTGCGAAGAGGCGCAGTGCCCCAACCTCGGCGAATGCTTCAACCACGGCACCGCAACCTTCATGATCATGGGCGGCATCTGCACCCGCCGCTGTCCCTTTTGCGATGTCGCCCACGGCACGCCCGACCCGCTCGATGCCCAGGAGCCAGGCCACCTGGCCGAGTCCATCGCGGCGATGAACTTAAAATACGTTGTCATCACCTCCGTCGATCGCGACGACCTGCGCGACGGCGGAGCCAGCCACTTCGCTGCCTGCATCGAAGAGACCCGCAAACGCTCGCCAGAGATTCAGATCGAGACCCTGGTACCCGACTTTCGTGGCCGCCTGGAAATCGCACTGAACAACCTCAGCCAAGCCCTGCCCGACGTCTTCAACCACAACCTGGAAACCGTTCCCCGACTCTACAAAAAAGCCCGCCCCGGCGCGGACTACCAGTGGTCGCTGAACCTGATCAAAAACTTCAAAGAACAGCACCCGGAGGTCTCAACCAAATCCGGCCTGATGCTGGGGCTGGGGGAGACCGATGAAGAAATCATCCACGTCCTCAAAGACCTCCGCAGCCACGGCTGCGACTGGCTCACCCTCGGCCAATACCTCCAGCCCAGCACCCACCACCTGCCCGTTGAACGCTACGTCACTCCCGAAACATTCGACAAACTCGGCGCTATCGCCAAAGAGTTAGGATTCACAAATGTAGCCAGCGGGCCAATGGTGAGATCTTCTTATCATGCGGATTTGCAAGCGGCAGGGAAGGCGATTCGCTAATCCATTCTTAGAAATCATACCAAAGACAAAGGCCTTCCCCGATCCAGGAATAGATCGTTTGACAAACGCCGAACAAGTAAGCGCTTCTACGTATCAGGTCGCCAAAAACAACAGCACGGCTCCCAGAAACAGGCGGTATATGACAAACGGTGTCATCCCCATTTTTTCCAGTAATTTGAGGAAAAAATGGATACAGAGATAGGCACTGATGCCGGAGAGCAGTGCCCCGAGGAACAGCGCCATCCAGTCCACCGCACTGTCGCCCCCGGCAAGCTCTATCGCTTTCATTCCACCGGGTAACAAAATGGCCGGGATGGAGAGCAGAAAAGAGAAACGGGCCGCCCCCTCACGAGTGAGTCCGAGAATCAATGCCGCCGTAATGGTGATGCCGGAACGGGAGGTCCCCGGAATCAGGGCCAGCGCCTGGGAGCAGCCGATGATCAGCACATCGACCCAGTTGATGCTGTATTCATCTCGTTTGCGCAGGGCGGTTTTATCGGCGATCAACAAGACAAAGCCGAAGATGATCGTGGTAGCAGCGATGACCAGGGTAGAACGCAAATTCTCTTCGATGAAATCGCCGAAAAAGAGACCCACCAGACCCACAGGGATGGTGCCAAAACCGACGGCCCAAAACAGCTTGGCATCCTGGGTCATCTCGCGATGGGTGATGGAGCGCACCCAATCCCGCACCATGATTTGCAGCTCCGCACGGAAATAGAACACCACGGCGGTTAATGTGCCGATATGCACGGCCAGATCAAACGCCAACCCCTGATCTTCCCACCCCAGCAGGTAGGGCACCAAAATCAGGTGAGCCGAGCTGGAGACAGGCAGAAACTCCGTTAAGCCCTGCAACAGGGCCAACACCAATATTTGTATAAAATCCATAGTTATTATCCTTGGCTGGAGTGTACGACGGTGGCGATAAAGCGCAGCAGTTTACTCCCATTCGAGCAAAACCTCATCCGCCCCGGGGGCAACCATAAACAGTGCCGCCGGCCACCAGTTTCGCTATAATGGCCGGTCTTTTTATATGCCAGTTTATCCGTCAGGCAGACTCAGCCAGCCCCAGGGATCCACACCCCCATGATGACCACCGAGCAACGCATTACCCAACGTATCGCTGAAGAACTCGGCGCGCGCGAACAACAGGTCCACGCCGCAGTGGAGCTGCTGGACGGCGGCGCCACCGTGCCCTTCATCGCCCGCTACCGTAAAGAAGTGACCGACGGCCTGGACGACACCCAATTGCGCCTGCTGGAGGAGCGACTGGGTTACCTGCGAGAGCTGGAAGATCGGCGCAGCACCGTTATCAACTCCATCGAAGAGCAGGGAAAAATGACGCCTGCGCTCAAGCAGAGCCTGGTCGATGCCCAGACCAAAACTCGCCTCGAAGACCTCTACCGCCCCTACATGCCCAAACGCCGCACCAAGGCTCAAATGGCCCGCGAGGCCGGTCTGGAGCCACTGGCCGATGCACTCTTCAGCGATCCGATGCTCGAACCGGAGAGTAAAGCCGCCGAGTTTATCGCTCCTGCCAAGGGAGTGGCCGATGCCAATGCCGCCCTGGACGGGGCCCGCCAGATTCTTATGGAGCGCTTTGCCGAGGATGCCGAACTGGTCACCGAGCTGCGCCAATACGGCTGGCATAACGGCAAGCTGCACGCCAGCGTGGTCAAGGGGAAGGAGGAAGAGGGGGCCAAGTTTTCGGACTACTTCGACAAAAGCGAAGCGATCAAGGCCATTCCCTCGCACCGGGCGCTGGCCATGTTTCGGGGCCGCAGTGAGGGCGTATTGCAACTGACACTGATGCTGGACGAGCCCGATCACCGCGGGCCCAGCACTGGCGAGGGGATGATTGCCCGCCGCTTCAACATTCGCAATGAAGGCCGCCCGGCGGACCAGTGGCTGGCCGACACCGTCCGCTGGGCCTGGCGCGTCAAACTCTCCATGCATATCGATATGGAGCTGAAAAAACAGCTGCGCGAACAGGCGGAACAGGAGGCCATCAAGGTCTTCGGCTCCAACTTGAAAGACCTGCTACTGGCCGCTCCCGCCGGCCCCCGCACCACCATCGGCCTCGACCCCGGCCTGCGCACCGGCGTTAAGGTCGCGGTGGTGGATGCAACAGGCAAAGTGGTGGACACCGCCACCATCTATCCTCACCAGCCCAAAAACCAGTGGGATCAGTCGATCCACACCCTGGCCACACTGGCGCGTAAACACGGCGCGGATCTTGTCAGCATCGGCAACGGCACCGCTTCGCGCGAAACCGACAAGCTGGCGGGCGAGCTGATTAAGCGTCACCCTGAGCTCGCACTGACCAAGATCATGGTCTCGGAAGCCGGGGCATCGGTCTACTCCGCCTCGGAGCTGGCCGCACGGGAATTCCCCGACATGGACGTCTCCCTGCGCGGTGCCGTCTCCATCGCCCGCCGCCTGCAAGACCCACTGGCGGAG
>JALTMR010000008.1:0-2789 GCA_027001525.1 Gammaproteobacteria bacterium | reverse complement strand
GGTCGACGTAAACACCGCCTCTGCCGCCCTGCTGACCCAGATTGCCGGGCTCAACACCACGCTGGCACACAATATCGTTGCTTATCGCGATCTGAACGGCGCCTTCAAAAACCGCAAGCAGCTCCTTAAGGTCTCCCGCCTCGGGCCCAAGGCATTTGAGCAGGCGGCCGGGTTTCTTCGCATTATGAGCGGCGACAACCCTCTCGATGCCTCGGCCGTGCACCCGGAGGCCTATCCGGTGGTCAAACGCATTGCCGAAGCCAGCAGCAAAGATGTGAGAGCGCTGATCGGCGACAGTGGCTATCTGAAGAAACTCGATCCGAAGCAATTCACCGACGAGACCTTCGGTGAATTCACAGTGCGGGACATCCTCAGCGAACTGGACAAACCCGGCCGAGACCCTCGCCCCGAGTTCTCCACTGCCACATTTAAAGAGGGCGTGGAGCAGCTGAAAGATTTGCAAGAGGGGATGCTGCTCGAAGGGGTGGTCACCAATGTCACCAACTTTGGGGCCTTTGTCGATGTCGGCGTGCACCAGGACGGGCTGGTCCATATTTCACAACTGGCCGACAAGTTCGTCTCTGACCCCCGCGACGTGGTCAAGGCCGGTGACGTGGTCAAGGTGCGCGTACTCGACGTGGATATCAAACGCAAACGCGTGGCCCTCAGCATGAAAAAACAGCGCGACGCTGATGCGGAGCAGATGAAGCAGGAGCGTACGCCCCATCGCACCCCACCCAAACAGCAGAAACAACCCCAGCAGCAAACGGCCCTGGCGGCAGCCTTTGCCGGCCTGAAGCGTTAAGCGCCCATAAAGGAAGCACATCGTGACTCGCGCACTACTTGATAAATTATCGACCAGGCCGGAACAGGTCAGCTTCGATGAGGTAATGGAGACCATTACCAGGCACTACCACTACACCCCCACCCGGTTCAGCAATGGCAAAGGTGACCACCGAATCGACAACGCTGCAGGCAGCAACGAGGGCTCGTGTAAAATATTCGCCTTCGCCCGACTGCATCAGCTATCAGAGGCGCAGACGCTCGCCTGCTTTGGCCAATACTACAGAGAGGATGTGCTGGCCCACCCCGAGGGGACGGATCACGCCAACATCCGCACCTTTATGAAAGAGGGCTGGCGTGGCATTCACTTCGACCAAAATCCGTTAACCAGCAAGGTTTAACCATGTCCGAACCATTAAGCAAAACACAGATTGACGCCATTAACCGCTTCTCCGCCGACCAGCGCTACGACTACTTTGTCAACAAGGTGGTTGAGCAGAAAGCGGTCTGGGGCCTGAGCAGCGACGAAGGCTGGGTCATTCTCTCAGACGAGGGTGACGAGCATCTGCCCATCTGGCCCCATGCCGAGCTGGCAGCGCTGTGGGTGACCGGGGATTATTCCGACTGTGAGCCCAAACTGATTGGCCTGGATGACTGGCTGGACAAATGGCTGCCCGGCATGGCGAAAGATGCACTACTGGCGGCCATCAGCCCCGACACAGAGGGTGAGGGCATCGTCGTCTCCGCCGAGGAGCTGGGCGAAAGCATCCGCTTCACCATGGCGCCGTAACAACGCCCGCGTCACTGGCGCAGTTTCCACGTCGGCCGGTCATCAGCATCGATGAGACCGTGCCGCCGGAGCCAGGCCTGGGCATCGGCCGCATCCTGCTCGAACCAGGCCCGGGCGGAACCCAGACGGTAGCTGTAGCCCCATTCGTCCATGTCAGCAAACATACGGGAGCGACCGCACTCGGGGATGAAGTCTGACAACAGGGTCTGCAGGTAGTTGACGCCATTCTCCTCATCGTAGCCGCCACCGGCATCGGTGTGCAGCCCCTGGCGACGCTGCTGGTCCATGCAGACGTAGTGACAGGCCTCGTGCATGGCCGAGTGCAACGGCGTATCGCGCCGCACCAGCAGGCGGTTGGCAATGAGTCCTGCCTCACTGTCGCCCCAGAAGCTGCCGGGAATCGCCTCGCCATCCGCCACCCACTCCAACACCATGCCATAGCGTGCCAGCAAGGTTGCCAGGCCATCATTCGCCACTTCGCCACACAGTAAAACCACAAGCGCTCTCCTTCGATCCGTTGGCCGCCATTATCCTGAAAAATACGAGCGGCGCATAAAATTTGGGTGGCCCGATACGTAGTGCTCCAAACTAGACAAATCGTGCTACCTGATTCATATTAAGCTCCCTCTTGAAAGGGCTTTCGTACGTTAGGGAAAAGATTAAATGTCTGAAATAGAAAAAAATAATAGCGGCGGTGACAGTTGGGATCTGCCAGCGGGTATGGACCCCATGAAGGTCATGCGGGTGGCCTCCGGGTATTGGAACTCCTGCGTACTGCACGCAGCCAATCGGCTCGATATTTTCAACCGGCTCGACGGCCAGGCCAAGGATCTCGACACGCTGACCCAGGAGACCGGTGCCGATCGCCGCTGCCTCGGCGCACTGCTCAGCGCCCTGGTCTCCATCGACTTTCTCGATCGTGACGGCGACACATTCATGAACAATCAGTTCAGCCAAACCTTCCTGGCCAGCTCCAGCGAACTCTATCAGGGCGGTATCGTCTACATGTTCGAGAACTGGTACGAGGCGTGGGGCGGCCTTTACGACACGGTCATGTCGGGCAAACCGTCGGCGCTGATGCACCAGGAATACTCCGACGAAGAGACACGAAACTACATGATGGGCATGCACAACCGCGCCCTCTCCCAGTCCGATGTATTGACCAGCATGATCGACCTGAGCGGCAAGAAGATGCTCATGGACGTGGGCTGTGGCC
>JALTMR010000007.1:7562-8553 GCA_027001525.1 Gammaproteobacteria bacterium | reverse complement strand
AAACAAGGTCGCACCGGAGTGTCTGGTGGCTGGTGGCGGCGATGTGGGTATTGGCCGCGCTGGCGGCTGCGGGGCCCTATCTCAGCCAGGCAAAGACGGAACAGAGCACGCTGCCCGGTGCCAATGTGGCCATCGTTGTCGATATTTCGCCGTCCATGTCGGTGGCCGATATTCCGCCCGATCGTATCCAGCAGGCGAAGTTACAGTTGATCGATTTCATTCGCCAGCTGGACAACACCCGTCTCGCCCTGGTGACTTTTTCCGCCAATGCTTACGCCATCCTGCCCCTAACCACGGACAAAGAGACCGTCATTCACTTCACCGACGCCCTCGACCCCAGTCTCGTCACCGTCGCCGGCTCTAACCTGGAGCGGGCGTTGAAACTGGCCGGGGAGGCGCTCGACGACCCACCGCCAGGCAGCAGTAAAGCCCCCGCCGGACTGGTGATTCTCATCAGTGACGGAGGCATTCACGACACCGGCGCGTGGGATGAGGCTGCCAGACTAAAACAGGCGGGCCACCAACTCTTCAGCGTGGGCGTCGGCAGTGAGGAGGGCGGACCAGTGCCGCTGATGCTGGGCCAACTGGTGCGCCAGGGGGACAGGATTTTGACCTCAACACGTCAGCGCCAAACGCTCACATCCCTCGCCACAGCAGGAGGGGGACGATACTACGACCTGTCACCCGAGGCGTGGAGTGAGTTGCGCCAAACCATCAATCAGCTGGAGCAGGCGTTGTATGAGGATACGCCGATCAAACAGCAGGGCCCGGCACTCTACACCGGGCTCATCCTTCTCATTGTGGCCATGCTGTTGCTGTACGGTTGGCGCCGGGCAGAGGTGTTGATGGGGATGATCATTTTCCCGGCACTGCTGCTCTCGCCCAGCGCCGATGCCAGCCCCTGGCTGGAGAAGCAGGCCATGCAGGCGCTAAGGCAGGGTGAATACCAGCAGGCGCAACAGCTCTATGGTCAGTTGACCAACTACCAGGG
>JALTMR010000007.1:0-7552 GCA_027001525.1 Gammaproteobacteria bacterium | reverse complement strand
CCACAAACGAGCACCAGAAAGCCTCATCTTCGTACAACCAGGCCAACACACTGGCGCAGCTCGGGCGTTTGAGCGAAGCGATCGAGGCTTATCAACGCACGCTGTCACACCAGCCGGGGCACGCTCGCGCCAACCGTAACCTGGCCCTGCTTAAACGTGCCGAACTCACTTTAGGCATGAGGGCAAGCCAAAGCGATCAACCGTCAGTCCAGCCGGGCCCAGGCACAACAAACAATGAATCAGCGACCGACCGCTCCTCGTCCGGCAGCCACCCGCCGCAACCGGGGGACAATGGCCGTGAAGCCTCCCCGGAAGACGAGAAGTTAAAGCAGAGTCTGCGCCGCTGGAGCCAGATCAAGGACGCTACGGCCGATGTGCCGACCCACGCCATCCAGCAACTACATAATCTGAAAGACGACAGCACACTCATGCTGCGCCGACGTTTCTCCATTGAAGATGAACGGGCCATCGGCCTCGTTGAGGAAAAACCATGGTAAAAAATTGGCTGTTTATTCTCAGCACACTGATGTTTCTCCCCTCGCTGGCGCAGGGGGCTATTTTCACTGCCAGCGTTGATCGCCAACAACTGAGCCTGCACGAGAAGCTGACGCTGACGCTCTCGCTCAACAACAGCGATGTTCGCTTGCGTGCCGAGGGGGTGAATCCGACCATTGATCTCAGCGTGCTGCACGGCGACTTTGATGTGGGCGTCCCCCAGGTCAGCAGCCGCTACAACATCTATCAGGGCCGCGGACGATCCACCTCCGAGCTGACCATCGCACTCTATCCAAAGCGCGCAGGCCAGTTGACGATCCCCGCCTTTACTGTCGACGATGCTGAAACCCAGGCACTGGCGATTGAAGTGCTAAGCCTTGCGCCCGACAACGCCCCCGAGGTTTTTGTCCGCAAGGGCAGTAATATCAACACGGTATGGGAGGGGCAGCAGCTGGTTGTTTTTCTCGACATTTACCATCGGGTCTCGCTCGAAAAAGCGAAGATGTCCGACATACTGGAGACTGAACCCACTCGCATTGAGTTGATTCCCCACTGGAAGCTGCCACAAGGAAAATTCCAGAGTGAGCAGTTTGGATTTAGTTACGAAGTCTTGCGATTGGCCTGGGCAATATTTCCTGACAGCCCAGGTAAATTCAGCGTCTACCTCCCCAGCCTGGATATCACCACCCGCAATGGCCACCTTCGACGTTTTCCACATCAGCAGCTGAGCTTCGATATTCAGGCCCTCCCCGCCGGCATACCGAAAGACATCATCATAGGGAAACCAGAGATCAGCTACACCCGCTTGCCCACACAATTAACTCAGAATCAGCTGGCAAGCTGGTCAGTCACCATCAGGGCCCCCGTCACCGTCGGCGGCCTCCCCAACTACCTGCCACTGGACATGGAAGAAGAAAAAGGGCTCAAAATCTACCCTGACCGGGCCATCCGGGAAACCTTCAAATCAAGTGATGGCATCATCGATCAGGCCAGCTATACACTTTCGCTAATGCCCCTGCTCAGCGGCACACTCTCGGCACCGTCACTCGACATCCCCTACTTTGACACTGAAGCAGGCACAACAGGGCGCTTTGAGGTTCCCGGACAAGTGCTTACGGTGGAAGCCTCCCGCCTGACGAACGACACTCAGATAAACAGTAGTCCAGCAGCATCACCCACAGAAAACACACAGGAGGCAGCACACCGATGGTGGCAATTAAGCACACTGCTGTTTGCCTGCTTATGGCTAATAACGCTCACTTACGCCGCTGTTACCAAAATCAGAAAACGGGGAGAGAACAAGACAGAGAACCTCCATGCAGCTTCCCGAACTGCCAAACAAAACAACGAAGCAACGCGCTTAAGGCAAGAGTTACTGAATGCCCTGGGTACAACAACCTTGGCGGCAGGAATTGAGAAATGGCAAAAGCACTACCCTGCAGAGAGTCATATTAGAGACGTACTTGAACAACTACAGCGGCAATACTATGGCCCTGACAAAGAGGTAGACGCAAAGCTACTGGAAAAACAGATCAGAGAGATACTTGACCTGATTATCAGGAGAAAAGAAATTGAGAATACAAAAACGCCAGAAGCCTGGCTGGTGGAAACATTCCGAACCCAACACTCAGACACTCAATAGACCAAAAAAGGAAAGGGGCTCCTCGCCCCTTTCCCCTTCCTTCGATTAACTCATAGAGTTAATACTAAGGCATCCAGATGGTACGACCTGGAATTGGGTCAATACCAGTTGCATCTGGCAATACATTCAGGCCAGTACGAGCGCCCCACTTAGGTTCAAAGACTGTAGACTCAGCACCATTAAACCAGTCGGAGTAACCGCCCAGAGCAGTGTAAGTATCGCCGGTGACTGGGTCAGTCTGGAAGATGCTTGGATCTTCAAAACCAGAACCTGCCTGGCTGTACTCATAAACTGCATCGTAAGAGCCAGTTTCATCTACCTGGAGGTGATAGAAGGTACTCTTACCTTCATTACCAAACCCAGCGGTAGAAACTTCCTGCCCAATATAGAAAGCGATAATCTGTTCACCAAGAACGCTAGGATCAGAGCTTGTAGGAGCACCATCACCCCACTCAATAGCGCCATCGCTACCAACATTTGGGCCAGTGAAAGGATCGTCGATACCCAAACCAGCAGTATCAGTACTTGAACCCCATACGCCACTACCCAAGTTTTCCAGCAGCACACCAGAACGATCCATGTACAGGAAATATTGGCGATCATCAATGTTGGTACCTGGGCCAAACTGAGGATTCACAGTCTGCAAAGAGAGGTCCTGGTCGATGTCGATGATACGTCCGATGATCGCGCCGCTAGCGTCATTATAGGCTTGGTAGTAGAAGCGGGTATCAAACATACCGTTGTACTCGCCTTTGCCAGTTGCGGGATCAATCACACCACCAGTGGTAGTCCAAAAATCAGTGGTTAAATCCACTGCAACCTGGGCCCCTTGGCTTTGCGCTCCGGCATACAGAATATCCAGACCCCAACCTGTTGCGATGGTAGTGGTTGCCTCGAACCAAGTATTGCCGCTGCTAACTTCAGCATCCAAGATAGCCTGCTTACCCATGAAACCTGGATCACCTGAGGTGAAGTTAGGCAAAGTAGACAGCTGAGCCTGGAATTTGATGCGGATGTAGTTCTCATCCCAGAACGGAGTACTGGTATCGTCACCTGTTGCGCCATCGGCCAAGCCATCAGCAATAATGCTTTGGATGTAGTTATTGCCGTCAGTATCTTTCACCTGAACCTGGATAAAGCCGGTGTCTTCTACCAACACTTGACAGCTCACGATATTGGTACGACCGGAACAAGCGTCAATATTCGTTGTATTACCCGTTCTCTCCGCTGACCACTCCCCAAACTGAGGAGGAGCCGCCATTGCCAGCCCGGAGACCAAAGAGCCTCCGAGTAGCAATGTAAGTTTTGCCTTGTTCATAGTATTTCTCCCTAAAATAGTCGAGATGTAGCAATGCCCCGAAAACTATATGCCTTACAAACATATTTTTTTTAGAAAGGTAGCTCGCCCAAAAAACCAGACCAGATTTACCTTTCGCCCTGCAATGATATGTCTGCACCCTGTCGATGTCTAGCCCCCAAGGGCCCAGAGGCGTACAGACAGACAACATATTGACAAAAGGAGCGGCAATGTAAAATACGTATTATGCCAAGCTAGCCCAAACACTATAAAATCCAATACCATACGCCGGTCAGGCATTTTGTGGCAAAAGCTTCACTATCGGAAAAGACCCGACAAAAGGCGATCAACCGCCCTTCTGCACACAGCAACCCCTAATTTGGATAGAGCGCAATGCCCATGACAACTCCCACCACTCTATATATATCTGCGATTTATGGTATTTGTGCCCAACAAAATGAACCTTTGCCGCGGCACCCAATCGATAGAGCATTGGCCACACAACTCATCACACTGTAAAGAAAATAATGAACGGCTGGAGTAAAGCCTGCAACCGCTGGCGCAAGTCGCACACGAGCCATTGGCTCCTTGCAGTGATGCTGATGTTTGCCACTGGGGCAGGTGAAGTCTCAGCAAATGCAGGCCAGGCACCGGAGGCCCCAAAAAAGGAGTGGAGCATCTCTCCCATCCTCGGGGTTCACCAACCGAGTTTGAGAGGGATTAACGAAGGTGTATTTCAGGCGCCCTTTGCCGCAACGTCTGAACTCGCGGCCTCAACCGGAGCCAATGACTCTCTGTTATTTACATTCCCCAACCCCTTACCGGAGCTCGGCCCCAGCGGTTACGCCGGCTTTGAATTTGAGTGGGCCATGACGCCACGAACCAACTGGATCGCCGGATTTGGTACCTGGGAAGGAAATTCGTCAGCAATCGCCAGCGGCCCCATGCCTTTTCAGCGAGGCTATACGGACACCATCTTTCAAAGAAAAGCCTCCGTCTCCTACAATGAGGTATATTTTGGGACGCGCTATAACATTTTATTCAAACCCAAACAGTACCGTATTTATGGGCGATTCACCCTCAACACCCTGTTCGATATCGATTACCGCGAAAACCAGCTGTTTCAGTTCAAAATAGAAGATGGACTGATCGTCACAAGATCCATCATCGTTGAAGGACGAACAACCGCAGCGCTCGCCACGCAAACGGGGATTGGCGCGGAATATTATATTGGCGACCGCTTTTCGCTCTCCCTGGAAGCGGATATCACCCTCAGTACGCGAAAGTTTTACTTAAGCACCTCGGCCTACAATACGGATTTTGCAGACAATGACGGTTACCTGTTGTTTTTCGGCACCGTTGACCCGGACCCGTACGGTCGTCTGGAGTACCTGACTATTTCGGAAGATAACACCACCGAGTACAACCCAATGAAACTCGAAGTCAATGGCTGGAAGCTGCTGTTTCGAGTCAGCATGTTTTACTAAGCGGAAATAGCACAGTTGGCCCCGACTTACTCAAATAAGCCAAGCACGCGCCCTGCATCCAAGAGGTTTGCTCGTCTACTGGGTACAAAGGGGGGAGCAGTCTCAGGGACAGTGATCATTCTTCTGCTTCTATTCTATTGGGTACCCACTCAGGCAGCACCACCCCCAGGCGCAAGCACTCAACCACCACCCAGGGCAACGCAGATCCGCATCTATGAATTATTAAAACTGGGCCGAATAGCGCTTGCACAAAAAGAGTTTGAAAATGCCCTCACCTACTTCAATGCCATTCTGGAGCTGGACCCAACCTTTGCCGAGGCCCACTTTCGTATAGGAACCGCCTACGTACAGCAAAAAAAGTACCCCCAGGCCATCAAAGCGATAAAGGCAGCACTTCGCATCTCCCCCGGCAACATCCCCGTGCTGTTCTCCCTCGCCTCCATTCACAAAATGGCAAACCAGATGGATGAAGCCATTGCCGTTTATCAGGAGATCATTGATAGCGCCAAAAACCCCCGGCACGTTGCCCAGGCACAGCAGCGACTGCAACAGGTCAACAACATTCTCGAGCAGCGCCGACAGGCTGAGGCCGATGCACTGGCCAAGCTGGAGCAAGCGGTGGCGGCCCAACCAACGAACATATCCCTACTGCTGAAGCTGGCAGAGCGCTATATCAAACACGACAAGCTGGAGCAGGCAGAGGCGACCTATCACCGCGTTGTTGATATCGACGAGAACAACGCCATCGCCCACCTGCGACTGGCCGAACTTCACTACAAGGCAGGCATGGCTGATAAAACATTCGATGAGCTGGAGATACTGCTAGCGCACTTTCCCTCAGGTGTGGCGGCTCAAGCCACCATCGATTTAACACTGAAGTTAACCAATTCCCCCAAGATTCGAAACTCCGAACGGGCAGGAAAACTGTTGCAGTTGGCAGCAACTGCCGCCCCAAACAACACGCCGGTTCAGACCAGTCTGGGCATTTACTACCAGATCGCCAAAGAGTTCGAAAAAGCGGAAACTCACTTTGTCCGGGCCACCGAGCTGGACCCGGACAACGCCCTGACCCACGCCAACCTGGCGAGTCTCTACGTTGACATGAAGAAGCCCGACCTTGCCATTAAAAAGCTGGAACAGGTCATCAACCTTGAGGACCGCGGCGGCATCTCCCCTCGCAACAGAAAGGCGCTGGTGGCGCTCTACATCAAGCTGGGTACAGCACTCATCAAGGGGGCTGAAATGGCTCAGGGCCAGAAGGCGTTTGAGTATGCGCTCATGGGCAACCCCAATGACCCCAAACTACTGACCGAAATCGCCTCCGCCTACTTTTCCATCAATGCGCTACCTTACGCCATCAAGCACTTCGAGAAGGCGCTCAGCCTCTCCCCCAACGACCCCAAAATAAATTACTACCTCGGTATCATCTATGACGAGTCGGGCGAGCTGGACAAAGCCATTGAGGCCTACTCCAAGCTGGTGGGGACAGACAGCCCGCTCCCCATGCTCAACGCGGAGGACATGGCAAACAAGCTGGCGCTGATCCTGGCCAAGAAAGCCTTCAACGAGGGCAAGCTGGAGCAAGCCGAGGAGATACTGGTCAACAGCGTGGTGCAGATGCCCGACGACTTCGTGGCCCACTTCTATCTTGCCCTCATCTACGAAAACTCGGGCCGGCGGGAGCTGGCTGTCAAACAGTATGAAGAGGCGGTGCGCATCAAACCCAAACACTCCGCCGCCCGGTTACAGCTCGGACGCCTGTACGAACAGATGTGGCTGGAAGAGGATGCTCTCGCCCAGTACAACATGGTCACCCAACTGGGCAACAACCAGTTTATGGAGAAAGCGGACCGCGCGCTACTCGCGTTATCCAAGAAAATCAATGGGATGAGTTACAGCCTTACTCAGTCGTTAACCTTCGACACCAACAGCAATCTGGATCAATACCGCCCCCAATTTGGCTACAACTCAGGCATATCCTTCAATGCCACCTACCGTTATAAAATCAGCCCCAACGTACGCTTCCGGCTGCTCATGGGACCCTCGTATCAAGGCTACATCACCCGCTCGTCCGATGTGTTTAATCTGTCACTCAACCCCACATTGACACTGGGCAACGGCAGTGAGGGCGTCGAACTGAGCTACCGCTACGCCAATGCCTCAGGCTTTCTCAACGAGGAGACGGCCATCAGCGAAACCCATAAATACTCCGCCCAGGTAAGAACTCAGATCAAACCCCTCTGGCACACGGATAATGGCCAGAACAAACACACCGTACCGGACCCCTGGTCACTCAGTGCCACTGTCTCTTATCGGGCATACAATTCAGTCACCAACCCGCTCTTCAGCTCTCACACCTATAAAACACAGCTTAACTTGAGCTGGCGCACAGCCTCCGGTTACGGCCTCAACGCAGGTTACGACTACTCGCTGAATTTGAATGCCCATGAAGTGGGAAGAGATAATGCCTACAGCCGGCACGCCATCAGTACAGGCGTTTCGTTTTCTCTCATTCCCGGATGGATGGCCAGCCTCAGTTACAACCTGGCCTATACCGCCTACAGCAACCCGGACAGCGGTGCCAATAACGGTCAGTACCGTCGCAGTCTGACCAATATGCTATCGCTCTCC
>JALTMR010000006.1 GCA_027001525.1 Gammaproteobacteria bacterium | reverse complement strand
GCGCAATGATCAGCGGCTGTGCCACAATCGCCCCGCCCTGAAAGGCAAACAGCAACACCAGCGTCAGCAGCAGCGCCACCACCGACCACGGCCCGATGCGCTGCACAGCACGATCAAA
Organism: Gammaproteobacteria bacterium; assembly: GCA_027001525.1. Classification (GTDB taxonomy): domain Bacteria; phylum Pseudomonadota; class Gammaproteobacteria; order Tenderiales; family Tenderiaceae; genus JALTMR01. The sequence continues at coordinate 1,996 of JALTMR010000006.1, read as the reverse complement.
ATTCGCCTCGCCTTTGGCTAACAAAATCTTGCGCCACAACTGAGCAATGATCACCGGAATAAGAATGTAGAGCAGCACCGAGGTCAGCAGCGTATCCCACGGCACGATGATGGATGACAAGCCCAGCAACAGCGCCACGATGGGGGCAAACGCTAAGATCATGATGCTATCGTTCAGCGCCACCTGTGACAGCGTAAAAAGCGGATCACCATTAGAGAGGCGACTCCAGACAAACACCATGGCGGTACAGGGTGCAGCGGCCAGCAGGATCAAACCGGCCACATAACTATCGAGCTGATCCTGCGGCAACCAGGGGGCGAATAACTGGCTCACAAACACCCAGGCCAGAAAAGCCATGGAGAAGGGTTTCACCAGCCAGTTCACAAACAACGTCACGCCGATACCACGCACATGGCGGCGCACCTCATGCAGCGCACCGAAATCCACCTTCAGCAGCATCGGGATGATCATCACCCAGATCAGGATGCCGATGGGAATATTGACCTGCGCCACCTCCATGTGACCAATGGCCTGAAAAACGCCAGGCAGCAGATTACCCAACACAACACCGGCGACAATACACAACACCACCCAAACCGTGAGGTAACGCTCAAAGATATTCACAACTCAAACCTCCGTGACTCAAGTAATAATCTGCATAACCGTGCAAGCAGATATATTAAGATTAAGCCAAAAAAAATCAGCCACACTGCTTCTGCTGCGCAGTGGCCGCCAGTTTTTGAAGATCGGCCTGCATCTCCTCGTTATCTTCACCACACTGGCGAATATGCTCAAACAGCGGCTGGCAGCAATTCCCCACGCTGCGGTAGTGAACCCCCACCCCTTACACGCCGGGTAGAGGCCAGCCCGTTATTACGCAGATAGGTCAGGTGGCGCGACACCACACCACACTTTGGGACAGCGCCAGCGCGCTCCACCAGATCACAGACACACAACTCCCCTGCCCTCGGCAGCAAATAGGTGATCCCGCAACCGCACCGGCTCAGAGAGAGTTTTAAACAGAGCTGCCAGAGATTCAGTGTTCATGGAATTTATTATATTCGCCTATCCAAATATATCAAGATTTTCAGGCAACTATTCGCCTGCTCTGGCATTGGCCTCTCCCCGACATTGATCTATTCCAGATCCACTACGCTCTTATTCCTACTTGAAAAAAGAGGGATTTACTATGGAACACGGACCCGGCATGCGTTCCCACACGGGAACGAGAAACAAACTCCGCAGGATTGACATCACCAGTCAACAATATATCATTTTCGTAACTATCTAAATGAGTAATCCTGTGAAAACATCCTCCCCAAAAATCAGCCCCAGCGAAATCTGCAAAACCCCCTGCTTCGACCAGGACAAGGTTGCTGCCATCAAGGCGATGCTGTCCACCGAGGAGGAACGCCTGCCGGAACTGGCCGATTTCTACAAACTGCTGGGCAACACCACACGGCTGAAGATTCTGTTTGCGCTGGGGGAGAGCGAGCTGTGTGTCTGCGACATCGCCCATGTGCTTGAGCTTAGCACCGCCGCCACTTCGCACCAGCTCAAATCGCTGCGCCAGCAAGGCTGGTTGCGCAAGCGCGACGACGGCAAGATGGTCTACTACCGCCTGCATAGCGTTGATCTGCTGAAGGCGTTGAAGGGTGACCTGGAGATGCTGAAACAGCATTCATGACGAGAATGTACCTGGCACAGACACCTCATGACAGATAAAACCGCGCCCATCAGCCAGCAACTGCGCCCGGCCATGGCGGCTAAAAAGTGCTGGCGCTGCGGTTGTTTTCAAGAGACGGTTAGCAGCCTTCAAGCCTCGCCCATCCTCAGCCTACCCCTGGCCTCGCTGATCACTGAAGCACGGGCGCTGTTTAAAGCGGTGCGCTACGATTGCCTGGGCTGCGACACCTGCTGGCCTGCCGTAGCGCAAAATCTGGCAGCGGAACTCGACCCTGTGCTAGCCGAAGGGCATTGTGCTACCGAAGCCCCG
>JALTMR010000005.1 GCA_027001525.1 Gammaproteobacteria bacterium | reverse complement strand
TTCACTCAACAGGCTGGTAATTTTGTCAGCCAGCTGGCGCGATGCCTGCTCCGGGGTTTCGGGCAGAATGAGGAGAAAGGTGGCGTCTTCATAGCGGCCGATGATATCGGCCCAGCGCATCTGGTCTTTCAGCATCTGCCCCACCTGAAGCCAGGCATTTTCGCGGCTCGGCTGGCTGGGTGCCGAATGGCCGCTGAGTTCCACGGCCAACTTGATGACCGAGAGCGGATTCCCGTAGCGCCGGCTGCGCGAGACCAGCGGCTCCAGCCCCTGGAGCAGGGCGCGGCGGTTGGGCAGGCCGGTGATGCCGTCACGGGTGGTGAGCATCTGCAGCTCTTCCGAGAGCTTGTCACGCTCGGCGGCGATGCGCTGCTCCTGGCTGATGTCCTGGTAGAAGTGGGCCTTGCCCCCCTGAGCGGTGGTGTGCCGATGGCAGCGCAGCCAGCGCTGGTCTGCGCCTTTCTGGAGAAAAATGGTCTCTGGTGGTTCCACCAACACCCCTTTCAGCTCCGCAGGCAGTGTCGCCGCTGTTTGGCCGTCAAGCTGCCCGGCGTTCAGGTTCAGCGTTTTCAGCAGGGTATTGTTGTACCACTGAATCTTTCCATCGGCGTCGAACATCAGAATGCCAATGGGGGCCGCCGCCAGGATTTCCCGCGCTGTCTCGATGTTGATGTTTTCCATAGTGTTTTTATTCCCCCACACTGAGTGACTGTTGAGTCGTGATGATAATACATTTAATTACAATGTCAGCACCTGCCGAGCACTCTCTTCCTGACTATAGTCTGCAATCCTCCCGGCCGATAAGAAGCAGGGTGGGTGCTATGCTAAAAACTGTTTCGAACATAAAATTTGCTGATGTCGCGGCGACAAAGAAGCGCTTTCTGATGTTGAATCGGGAGCGTCTGCGTCGGGCCGAGGAGTGTATGCGGCCGACCCAGCGCGATTTTCTCGACTTTCTGCCCCTGTTGTTTCACGTCAACCATCCCCGTCTGCCGGGTTATGTCTCAAAGAATACCCCGGCAGGTATCTGTGACTTCTCCCCCACCAAGCGGGCGCTGACGGCGGCCAAAAAATATATTCAGCGGTTTGAGTATCAAAAACGGGCCTTGCCGCGTTATGACATCGTCTCGATGTTTTTGATGGGTAGCAGCGGTACGGTGGCTTACTCGAAAAAGAGTGATTTTGATATCTGGTTGTGTCACCAGCACGATCTGAGTGCGGAGCGTCTGGCCGATCTTCAGGCCAAGGCAACAGCCATTGAGCAGTGGGCCGACGCTCAGGGGCTGGAGGTGCATTTCTTTCTCATGGACCCGGTGCGTTTCAAGCAGGGGGAGATTGTCGATCTCTCCTCCGAAAGCAGCGGCACGGCGCAGTACTACCTGCTGCTGGAGGAGTTCTACCGGACCAGCCTGCTGCTGGCGGGGCGTTTCCCCATCTGGTGGCTGGTGCCGGTGGAGGAGGAGATCAACTACGACGCCTACGTCCAGGGGCTCTATCAACGTCGTCTGGCGATGGAGGGGGAGTGCGTCGATTTTGGCGGCATTCCCACCTTGCCGGCAGAGGAGTTTTTTGGCGCAGCGCTGTGGCAGCTTTTCAAGGGGATCGATTCGCCCTACAAGTCGGTGTTGAAGCTGTTGCTGATGGAGGTCTACGCCAGTGAATACCCCACTATCGACCTGCTCTGCCTGCGTTTCAAACGGGCTATTTACGACAACGAGATCGATCTGGATCGCCTCGACCCCTATCTGATGCTCTATCGCAAGCTGGAGGAGTATCTGGTGCGCCGCGAAGAGGAGGAGCGGCTGGAGTTGGTGCGCCGCTGCTTCTACTTCAAAGCGAATCAGAAACTGACGGGCTCTGCCCCCGTGGAGTACGACTGGCGGCGAGACATGATGCGCTCACTGACCAATACCTGGGGCTGGGATGAACACCACCTGGAGGTGATGGACAGTCGGGCCGAGTGGCGCATCGTTCGGGTGCTAAAGGAGCGCGGTGTGCTCGTGCGCGAGTTGACCTACACCTACCAGTTTCTCTCCGATTTTGCTCGTCAGCATGCCCAGCTGGTGGCCATCAACCAGGCTGACCTAAACGCCCTGGGGCGCAAACTGTATGCGGCATTTGAA
>JALTMR010000004.1 GCA_027001525.1 Gammaproteobacteria bacterium | reverse complement strand
TCCAGCGCCTCGCGGCTCTGGGGTACGACGCTGTGGTGTTTGTCCATGAGGATTTTGCAGGCCTTGATTACGTTGGCCGCTTTGCTGTTGTAGAGGCCGATGGTCTTGATGTATTGCTTTAGCCCTGCTTCCCCCAGTGCGTAGATGGCCTCCGGGGTATTGGCCACGGGAAACAATTTGGCTGTGGCCTTGTTGACGCCCTTGTCGGTGGCCTGGGCCGACAGCGTGACCGCAACCAGCAGCTCAAACGGCGTGGTGTAGTTCAGCTCTGTGGTCGGTTTGGGGTTCTGTGCCCGCAGGCGGGTGAAAATCTCTGTGCGTTTTTGCTTGTTCATCGGCTGGCCGGGTCTATGGCATTGGGGGCGAGGGAGTATAAAAGATTGAGACGGGGCTGGAAATCAGTTGCCCCCCCCGGCCACCTGCATCGCGGCCCCGGCCGCTACACGAATTCTACGCCGATTTCATACCACTGCGACAGATCTGAGGCGCGCATCCACTTGACGACCCCCAGCCGGGCGTTGGCGTCACCGTTGAGCCCCTCGAAATAGACCTCTTCCCCGGGGGTGTGCTCGAAGAGCACCTTGGCACCCACACCCCCCTGACTGATGTTGGTGATGGTGCCGATGTAGTGGATGCGTTCCGTTTTGGGGGGGAAGTCGAGCACCGAAAAGTAGATGGTCTCTTCGTGTGTGGTTGTGCGGGGGTGGCGGCGCTTATCTGTCGACATATAAAGCTCTTGAGGTGTTGAGGGCCCAGGGCGCTCTCAACCACCCTCACTCAGGTCATTGGGAACGCCCCCAAGAGCAGGATAGTCTGTCTGGAAAAAGTTTCCAGTTCCTTGAATGTTAAACAGTTTCCGGGTCGCTAAGGGGAGTGGTCGCCGCCTCGGGAGCTTGAGCCGCTTTGCGTTTGCGGCGCTCGTCGATGACGTTCTTTAGCGCCACCAGGAGCCCCAGCCCGATGAATGCCCCGGGTGGAAGAATGGCGAGCAGAAAGCCGCGGTAGTCGTCGATCAGGGTGAGGGTGAACAGCTTGCCGATCTCGCCAAACATCAAATGGGCCTGGGCCATGAAGGTTCCCTGGCCGATGATCTCGCGCATGGCCCCCAATACCACCAGCACTGCGGTAAAGCCCAGTCCCATGGCGAGGGCATCCACCAGCGCGCGGTCGGGGGTGGTCTTGGAGGCGAAGGCTTCAGCGCGGCCGAGAATGGCGCAGTTGGTGACAATCAGCGGGACGAAGATCCCCAGCACTTTGTAGAGTTCGTGGAAATAGGCGTTCATGGCCAGTTCGATAGCGGTTACCACCGAGGCGATGACCAGGACGAAGACCGGAATGCGGACGTCGCTGCTGACATAGTCACGAATCAGCGAAACGATGACGCTGGAGAGAATTAACGTCAGCGTGGTGGCGATGCCCAGCCCCAGGCCGTTGACGGTGGTGGCGGTCACAGCCAGCAGCGGGCAGAGGCCAAGCATCTGCACCAGTGCCACGTTGTTGTGCCAGAGGCCGTCGTTGTTGATCTCTTTCAGGGGTTTACCAGTCATGAATCACAATCTCCGCCGCGTTGGCGGCAAACATCTCATCTTTATGCATCTTGTAGTACTTTAGCGCCTTGTGCACCGCCTTGACCACGGCGCGCGGGGTAATGGTGGCCCCCGTGAACTGGTCGAAAATGCCGCCATCTTTTTTCACCCGCCAGCCCTGTTCGTCAGGGGCATTGAGCGAGTGGCCGTAGAAGCTGTTGATCCAGCCGGATTTCTCCACCTCGATTTTATCCCCAAGCCCCGGCGTCTCTTTATGGCTCAGCACCCGTACGCCCCCGATCTGGCCGCTGTAGTCCACTGCCACCAGCAGTTTGATGGCGCCGCTGTAGCCGTCGGGGGCGTAGGCGGTGATGATCGCTGCCACCGGTTTGCCATTCTTGCGGGCGCGGTAGATGGTGACGGGCTCTTTGGCGCCCAGTAAATCTTTGGACTGCGCTCTAATTACATCCTCAAGCAGATCGTTGTCGTGGGCCGAAGGGGTGATCATGGCGTGGAGTGAGCGCAGCAGAAACTCGCGTTCGTTGGCGGCGATACGATCCTTGGTGCCCTCAAACGTCAGCCCCACCAGCAGAGCGCCCAGCACGGC
>JALTMR010000003.1 GCA_027001525.1 Gammaproteobacteria bacterium | reverse complement strand
GAAACCATCTACGGCCTGCGCACACAAACCGTAACCTATATCCCCGCTGCACAAGGCATGTTGACGATCCCCCCCGTCACCCTGAAGTGGTGGGATACCGGCAACGACAAACCCGCCGAGACAACGCTGCCGGCCTGGCAATTCAACGTTGAGCCCGGGGCCCCCGGCATGGCCAGTCAGACACCGCCAGCCCCCTCTGCGGCGCCAGCGGCGACAGAGCCCACGCCAGGTGCTGACGATGCCGGCCAAAACGAACCCAACCTGCTGGTGACGTTCCGCGACGTGTTAGAGACGCACCAACGCGAGTTCATCCTCGGCGGCGGGGCGCTGGTCGGACTTTTTGTATTACTCATCGCACTGTCTCGGCGAAAAAAACGACTGCCACCACAGCCGCACTCCAGCGAAGAGAAAACCGCCGCATCAACGCAAGCACGGCGCCAGCGGCCTGGCCAGAAGGAGGCTCTGCGGCACCTGGAGCAAGCCTGCGCGGCCAATGACCGACAAGCGGCCAGCCGGGCCCTGCTGGAGCTCGCCGAGGCCCGCTGGCCCGACAGCCCGCCCCGCAGCCTCGATGCTCTGGCAGCACGGCTGGAGAGCGGGCAGTCGTCTCCGGTGCGGGAGCTGGATCGCAGCCTCTACGCCGCCAGCAACAGCGACTGGCACGGCTCGGCGCTGTGGCAGGCACTTCGCCAGGGTGTGCAGGAGAAGCACGTAAACCCAGCATCCCACGACGATGAGTTGAAACCACTCTACCCCAGCTCGGCTTAGCACGACGCGGGTCAGCTTGCGGTGGCCAAACATTGTCCGGGGAGCTGTGTAACTCTGGTAGCAGATGCAGCGCGCAATTCTGGCTTAAGATCCACGGCAGTGCTGCATTGAGCAAACAGGGGTAAGCCCCCCGACAAAAGAGAGGACGTACAAAATGCAAAAACCCACCCGCCCCGGCAAGCTATCTTCCTGGCTGCTGTTCACCCTGACCATGTGCCTTTCCACGCTCTCCCTGGCCAAGGCCGAGGCCACCCAACCACTCGCCCCCGGCAACTACTGCCCGGGGACGAATATCATGCTGATTATGGCGGAGGACATTTCAACCAGCCTGACCTTTGTCATGCAGTCACGCGCGGCACAAACTCAAGGCGATCAAGCGCAGATGCTGTCCCAACTAAGTGCGGCGGGCGTTGTACTGAAACAGGCCACCAGCCGAGGCGCAGGTGCACGCACAGCGCTGTTGATCGACAGTACCATTCTGTCGCGAGTCAACGAGAATAATGATCAGCTACTCACTTGGTTTCCACTATTAAAAAGCGCACTACTGACGCTGCCCCCCGATGATCAGGCTGCAAATGCAGCGGCGGAGGCGGTTGGTGAGGCCGAGGATATTTTGCAAAATGACGAGCGCGGCAACGCCCTGGATAAACTCAAGAAGGCGAGTCATCTTCTTGTTTGTGATGATTTGAATATTCCCCTGGCGGCAGCCATCAAGGAGCGGGCGCAGCTATGGTCTCGCATCCAGCAGCAAAAGCCGGTAGTCACAAAAGACTACGATAAGCTAGTAGACTCACTGCGTACGGCGCTCTCTTACCTTTTGAATCACAGCCAGATGTAGCCTTGGGTGGGGGGTGAGATGCGCTAGCAGACTGTTATCAACCCGGCAAGAGTAGAGACATAAAACAGCGTTGGAATATTGGAATGATAGAGGTATAAATGCCCGACACGAAGAGTGAAACCGAGCCTCAGCACAGTCAGCAACGCAACAAAATGGGGCTATGGCAGGTCATTGCGCTGGCCGTGGGCACCATGGTGGGGGCCAGCATCTTCTCGATCTTTGGCCTGGGTGCGCGCCTGGCCGGGCCGAACTTGCCGCTGGTGTTTGTGTTGTCTGGTGCCGTGGCGTTGCTGGTGGCCTACTCCTACGCCAAGCTGGGCGGCCGGATTATCTCCGATGCCGGGCCTATCGAGTTCATTCTCAAGGGGCTGGGTGATGGCATGCTTACCGGGGCGCTGAGTATTCTTTTCTGGCTCACCTACGTGGTCTCCATCGCCCTGTTTGCCAAGGGCTTTGCCAGCTACCTGCTGCCCCTTCTGGACATTGCCCCAACATCACTGGCCAGCAACATTGCTGAGGCCGGCGTGGTG
>JALTMR010000002.1 GCA_027001525.1 Gammaproteobacteria bacterium | reverse complement strand
CGCTGATTTTGGTGCGCAGGTAGTTCTCAGCCGCTTTCTGCCGAAGGGTGATGATGGCCCGATACTGCTGATTTGCACTGTCGTGCCAGATGGCTGCTACCGTCAGTGCATTTTCAATCGCTTCGGGAAGGCGCTGACCCTCGGCGATACGATAGAGATGGACGATTTTTTGGTAGGCATCCTGGGCTGCCGCTTGTGCTGAGTCGCCTCTGCCGCGGCGGCTAAGGTAGTCGGTACGAGGGAACTGTAATCGCGGATCATCCACCCAAAGCGGTGCTGCCCCGGTAGTGGCTTCGGGTATCGGCGGCATCGCAGCCACGCTGTTGAAGGCCCCCAGCCCCACGCACATTGCCACCAGTATTGCAGAAATACGTAATTGAAAACGCTTGGCCGCCATTGCTTCCCTATCCTCTGATCCTCTCCGGGGGTTCATTGTATACAGCTCTCGTATGAGTTGAAAATCAGGGGCCGGTAAAAAGCCCCGGCGCTTGCTGCAATGTCAGAGGGGGTGGCCAACACTTGACCCCGGTCTGGAATGTTCCGCTAACCGGGGCCAAAGAAGTGCTGCGAAACGAATTGTTTTAGCTCATCATCGGAGGATGCAACCCGACAGGCCATGGGGGGAATTCGCCCTACGCGGCAAACCAACATCGGCCACATGCAAGTGCCGTTACTGGCTCAACCGTAATAATCCGGTTCGTTACCCGGCTTCCACTTGATATTGCAGCCCATGCTGGGGATCTGTTCTGCCTGGGGGGCTTTGCCGGCCAGTACCGCGTCGACAGCGGTGCGCATGTCTTTGCCTGTGACAGGGAGGTCGTTTCTCGGGCGGCTGGCGTCCCACTGGCCACGGTAGGCTAGTTTTTGCTCGGCGTCGAACAGAAAGAAATCGGGGGTACAGGCTGCCTGATAGGCCTTGGCCACGGCCTGAGCCTCATCGAAAAGGTAGGGGAAGGGGTAACCTGCGGCGGCTTTCTCTTCCACCATTTTGTCAAAACTGTCGGCCGGGTAGTTTTCTACGTCATTGCTGTTGATGCCCACAATGGCCAGCCCTTTGGCCTGATATTCGTTGGCGAATTCGGTAAACGCTGAGCGCAGGTGAACCACGTAAGGGCAGTGGTTACACATAAAAATCACCAGCAACGCTTTGGCGTCTTTGAAATCTGCCAGTGTGACGATGCTGCCATCGGTGCTTTTAAGCGAAAAGTCGGGGGCCTGAGTGCCCAGTGCCAACATGGTTGATTCGGTTTTGGCCATGAATAGAGTCCCTGTTTGCGGAAGAGTTAAATGACGATGTTACGAGGTCAATCCCCGCCAAGTTTACGCTGGAAGGCGGGACTAAAAAACACTTCAATAAATGAGTGCAATGAGACGCCTACCTTGGTTAAGATAGCCCCACCTAAATTTCCTGAAAAAAGAAGGCCCATGAGCTTTAAGCCCCTGTCATTTGTGATGTTTTTGGTGTTTGCCATCGTCGCTGGCCAGCCTCAGTCGGCCTGGGCCGAGGCGGGAGCCGGCTTCGATCAGTGGCTCAGTGAATTCAAACAGGAGGCCATCGAAAAGGGAATATCCGCAGCGGTTGTGGAGCAGGCTTTTACAGGCGTTAAGCCCATCCCCCGCATTGTCAAACTCGACCGCAAGCAGCCGGAGTTTACCCAGACGCTGGAGCAGTATCTTGACGCCCGGGTCAGCAAGCAGCGCATCGAGCTGGGGCGGAAGAAGTACGCTGAAAACCGCGAGCTGTTGCAGAAGATTGAGTCGCGCTTCGGCGTACAGGGGCGCTTTATCGTCGCGTTTTGGGGAATGGAGACCAACTACGGACGCTACACCGGTGGTTTCAACGTCATCGCCGCACTGACCACGCTGGCCTACGACGGTCGCCGCAGCGCTTTTTTCCGCAAACAACTGCTTGATGCACTCACCATTCTTGATGAAGGCCACGTCTCCATCGACAAGATGAAGGGCTCCTGGGCCGGGGCGATGGGGCAGACTCAGTTTATGCCCTCAACCTTCAAAGCCTACGCGATGGATGGCGACGGCGATGGCCGGATTAACATCTGGGAATCCAAGGCCGATGCCTTTGCGTCCGCAGCCAACTACCTCTCTCGCGTCGGATGGCGGGGGGACCAAACCTGGGG
>JALTMR010000001.1 GCA_027001525.1 Gammaproteobacteria bacterium | reverse complement strand
CCATATTCAGCGAACCCGGCTCGGCAATGACAGGGCCCGTCATGAAGGTCGCGCGGATATAGTCCACCACAGCGGCGATATCATCATGGCTTAAACGCTTGCTGAAAGGCATCATCGCCGTCCCCTTACGCCCGAAACGCACCGAGGCCAACATGCGCTCGCGCGTTAAAATGCGGCGCGACTGCGGTGTGGTGAAATTTCTCGGCGCCGGGTCCAGAACCGTATTGGTCCAGGTGGCGCTATTGCCGCGGTCACCATGACAGACGCGGCAGTTGTCTTTATAAAGACGTTTGCCGTGATCGAAGTGGGACTCCCCCTGCAGCGCACTCGAAGCCAGATCGGCCGCCTGCTGGTGCGCCTTCTCTTTCTGGAACACCGCCTCGGGGTCATACATGAAAGTGGTGCGGATATAATCGGCCAGCGATGCAATCTGCTCGTCAGACAGCCGCCCCTGCCAACCCACCATGGCTGTGCCTGCGCGCCCCTCGGTGATGGACTGGATCATTCGTTCACGGCTCAACTCCTGCGCCAGCCCGGTGGTGGTGAAATTACGCGGCGCGGGCTCCAGTCCATAACGCGCTTTGGTCTGCCCGTCGCCACGGTCGCCGTGACAAACGGCGCAATGCTCACGATAGAGCGACTCCACCGACTCTTCGGCCTGCAGTGTTGCGGCAAAGAAGGAGAGACTGACAAATAGTGCAACGAGCACCTGGCTCGAAAAAACAGACTTCATATCAAGGCACTAACATCTTAATTTTGAAAAGTAAGTAGGCGTACTAACACCCGACCAAGCCCGACATTTTCGCCCATATTCTATATTTGCGCTACCCAAGCGAAGCCTAGTATGCTTTAGCGCAACCGCCGTCAGCCCATATCGAACTGATTAGCTCTGAGAATCCAGCACCGTGAAGATCGCCAAACCAAGCATTGCCCTATTGCTACTGACCACACTGGCAGCCCAAGCGAATGCCGGTACGATTCTCGGTTCCAAACACGACTTCACCGGCCTTAACAAGCGTGCCCAGGTGGCCGCTATGTCGGGCGTGGCCTTTGCCGATTACGGCTCCGCCTGCGTCTACTGTCACATCCCGGCGGAGAAGGAGGGCGAGGACAGCAGCACGCTCGGCGGCATCCCCGGCTGGAACCGCTACACCCCCGCCACCAGCACAGCCTACGATCTCTACGACAGCCGCACGCTGGACAACAAGGTCCGCAGCCCCAGCCCCATCAGCCTGCTCTGCCTCAGTTGCCATGACGGCACCATGAGCGTGGACATGACGGTCTTCAAACCGGATGGCTGGGATAGCAGCAAAGACGCCTCGCTCCATGTGCGCCTTAACGGGGGAAACGATTTGATGAGCTGCGGCAAATGTCACAAGGGCGATGCCGCTCACAGCATTGAGATCAAGCACATCGGCACAGACCTTCAGAACGATCACCCCATCTCCATGCAGTACGCCGGCCTGAACAACAGAGACATGGATTACCGTCCACCCGATAACGACTGGGGTTTTGACAACGGCGTCAAACTCTACGACAGCCGGGTCGAATGCGCCACCTGTCACAACGTCCACAATCCGGACGTGAATTTGCTACTGCGAGTCGGGGCAGACAGTTTGTGCGAAACATGCCACACCAAATAAGAAGCAAGGCCGCTGGATTCGTTCGTTGGCTGCCCATCCTTCTGCTGACGGCCTGCGCCAGCGCGCCGGACCCAGGGCCGGCATTCAAGCCGCCCGTCTATCCCGCCCCCCCCGACGAGGCCCGTTTTATCTTTGAGCAGACACTGCGATACAGCACCAATGTTCAGGCACCGGACAAACTCTCCAAACTGCGCCTCTTTGCCACGGGCGAGCGACCCGAGATCAAGGGGTTGGTCAAACCTTTTGGCGTTGTCGCCCATAAAGGCAGGGTTTACGTTAGCGATACCGTCCAACGGCGAATTATTCTCTTCGACATTGCCGGCAAGCGCTATCTTGAGTTCGGCCTTGAAGCACCGGGTGAGTTACAAAAACCCATCGGGCTCGACATCTCCTCCCTGGACGAGCTGTTCGTGGCCGACATCAGCGCCCGGCGGATTGTCGTCTTTGATCTCGACGGCAATTTCAAACGCTTTATCGGCGACCCCTCCCTGCTTAAAC